>JAYTRP010000729.1:0-23689 GCA_043746145.1 Hyphomicrobiales bacterium
GCGCCCCCTTAGAATCGTAATCGAAGGTCACACTGACGGGCTGGGCCAAGCCGCCTATAATAAAGTTCTTTCGAAGGAACGCGCCGACGCTGTCGCTAGATGGCTTATTTTTCGACGAATCGTGCGAGCCAGCGACATTTCGACCGTCGGTCTTGGTCACAGGTTTCCCGCTTTCCCTGATCAATTAGACGGCAAGGACAATCCAGACGGGCGTACGCGCAATCGTCGAATCGAGGCGCGGTTCCTGTACAACTGACGCGAAATGCCGGCGTGTTCCTCGATGCAAACGAGCGGTCGGTAGTTGGCTTTGCCTCAAAAGCGGTTGTTCTGACTATAACCAATATCGACAACTCAATTGCAGAGCTGGACATCCCCGGATGGCTTCACGGAACAATGCTTTATCAAGGCGTTTTCAAGCCCTTTCCTTAAAGGCGGGGCCACTAGCGTTAGGTTCCAAAATGGAATGCTAACTGCTGCCGGACGTGTTTCTCATTAAGATCCGTCTTACAATATATCTAAAAGACATGGGGTAAGGCTCCCAAAGAGCTTCCCACGCTTCATACGAGGGTTTGATTCCCTCCGCCCGCTCTAACCCGCATCATTCCAGCAAGCGGGCACGCATCGCCGCGACATCGGTGTCGCTGACTTCCAGCGCTTCGCGCAAATAGCCCATAATCGAACCGTGCCGCGCCACCACCGCGTCGAACGCCGTCTGGAGGTAGACCGGGTCGACTCGTAAGATCGGCTCCCAGATTGAAGGGTCGACGCCGGAAACCAAGGCGGCGCGCGGACCTGTCATGAACATGTCCCGGATCGCGGCGAGCGCCTTCGTAGAACCGAGGTAATCCTCGATCACCGTCTCGGCCGGAATCTCCAAGGCATGCAGCAGAACCGAGGCGGCAAAGCCCGTGCGGTCCTTGCCGGCGGCGCAGTTGAAGACGATCGGCGTCGCGCCTTCGGCAATGTGGCGAAACAACTGGCGGTAAGGAGGGACGAGGTCGAACGGCAGTTTCCGGTAGATGCGGAGCATGACCTCGCGCGCGTCGTTCGCGTTGCGGCCGGGATCGCGGAGCGCTGCAAACAAGTTGCCGGTTTCCCGCTCGTGCGAATAGTACAGATGCTGGATCGAGCCGTCCGCGGGCAGGCGGGGAGGGCGCGACGCCCGCTCCGGATCGGACCTGAGGTCGTAGATCGCCGCAATCCCGAGCGCCGAAAGCTGCGCTATCCCAGCGTCGGTCAACGCATGCAACGTCCCCGACCGATAGACTAACCCGGATCGAACTCGCTTCCCGCCGTGCGTGGAGAGGCCACCGAGATCGCGAAAATTGAGAGCGCCGTTCATGTGGGAGAACTCGACCATTTCGAGCGGTCCGTCAATAAGGACGCCGCACCGGGCTATCAACTTGGCGCCTCAACTTTAATTGGCGTGGCCGGCAACGCTCTGCCTTTAGCGCCTCATCTTCGCGGGTTTACGCGATCATCCCTCCGGTCGCCTCCAGCCCCGCCGCGCGCGCGCCCGCCATCGAGCACTGCTCGTCACGGTCCCCGACGTCGCCCGATATGCCGACGGCGCCGATGATGCGACGTAGCGCATCGAGGATCAACACGCCGCCGGGCGAGGGCGCGAGGCGGCCTCCGGTGACGCCGACTAGCGCGCCGATGAAGGTTGGGTTCTTCTGCGCCCGCTCGGTCAGTTCGCGCGATCCAAATCCCAGGCCGAGCGAGCCCCAGGCCTTGGCGAAAGCGATATCGAAACGGGCTATGCCAGCGCCGTCCTGACGCGAAAACGTCACCAGATTGCCGCCTGCGTCGAGCACCGCCACCACGAGGGGAGCGGTCGGAACTCGCGCCTGCTCCTCGAGGGCGCCTTGCACAATCTTTGCTGCCTGTTCGAGCGTCAACATTCTAAATCCGATCCGATGAGAGACTGCGCGGCCTCGTGCGCAGCGTGGCGAGACGCGTCGGCTTGTAGTCGTCCGCCGCCTCGCGGGAAAGGCGTTGCGCGCGGCTAGAGCGTTTTGCCCGATTTTGCGAGCCATGCCCGGGCGTCCCCAGTAAGCAGGCCCTCGAGATCGGACGCAACGGCCTGTACGAGCGAGGGACGCGCGAGGTCGGGGCCGAATATCTCGGCGATTCCAAGGATCGAGCCTGCGAGCGCGGTGAAATCGCCTTCGCGCTCGCCTCGCTCAATGATCGCGGCGGCCCAGGGATCGGAGGGCGACCAGCGCGCGCCGAACCGTTTTGCGCCGCTCAGCACGTAAGCGATCCAACCAGCGACCGCGAGCGTCAGCAACGGCGCTGGCCTGCCTGAATCAAGGCATGTGCGCAACGGCGCCAGCAGGCGCTGCACGATCTTCTGCGACCCGTCGGTACCGATCTGATGGCAGCGATGGCGGATCGCGGTGTTGCGGATGCGGGCCATCGAGGTCGAAACATAAGGCGCGACGGCCATGTCGACCAATTGCGGTAAGGTCGGAGCAGTCTCGTTTTCCAGCATGGCGACCACCAGTCCCGCGAGCAGCGGGTCGGCCGCGGCCTGATAACTGTACTCTAGCCCCACCAGCGCGCCCCAGTGGGATAGCGTGGATTGCGCCGCGTTGAGCACGCGCATCTTGATGTGCTCGTAAGGCTCGGCGTCGGCCACGAACTGTGCGCCGGCGAGATCCCAGGGCGGCCGGTCGCCCGCGAACCTGTCCTCGATCACCCATTGCCGAAAGGGTTCTCCGACCACCGCCGCTTCATCCCGCAGGCCAAGCCGCGCCGAGGCCTCGTCGATATCGGCCGCCGTGGTCGCTGGCACGATGCGGTCGACCATCGCGCAGGGAAAGGCGACATGCGCCTCGATCCAGCGCGCGAGATCAGGCGAACGCTCGCTGGCGAAAGCAATGAGGCCAGCCTTCAACCGGCGTCCATTGGCGGGGATGTTGTCGCAACTCAGCAAAGTGATGGGCGCGCCGCCGACAGCGCGTCGTCGCTCCAGTCCTCGTGCAAGCAGCCCCAGCAGCGTGCGCGGCGGGTCTATGCCGGCGAGATCGGCGGCGATGTCAGCCTGCGTTCGGTCCAGCGCGCCGGCCGACGGCGTCAGGCCATAGCCTTTCTCCGTCACCGTCACCGTAACGGTTGCTATTGCCGGCGAGGCGAGTGCAGCAGTCGCCGCCTCCGCGCCGGTGGAATCGTCGGCGTCGATCCATCCGCGAAGCGCGCCGATCAAGCGCGTCTCGGCCCTGTCGCCCTGACGCAATGTGCGCGTGTAAAGCCCATCCTGCGCGCCGAGCCCTGGCGCCAGTTGTGGCGGGCGAAGGTTCACGCCCAGGATTCCCCAGCGGCCAAAGCGCGCCTCGAGCATGTCGTCGGTGAATTCCGCTTGATGGCAGCGATGAAACGCGCCGACGCCGATATGCATCAGACCGATACTCAACGCCGCGAGATTGTATCCCGGCCGCCGAATCGACGGCGACGCTTGGTTGATACAATCGCGCGAAAGTCGGCGCATCGGCTCAGCCCCAGCCGCCGACAACGAACTGCTCCTGGTCAATCACTGCGCCGGTCATCGGTCCCGAAGCGCCGCTGAGTAAATAAAGGGCGAGTCCGGCGACCTCGTCCGCGCTGATCAGGCGTCCGAATGGCTGCGCAGCGGCGGCGTCGGCGAGCCAGCCCTCGCCTTTGCCCAGCTTCGTCGCCTGCATGACGCGCTCGGCGGGCGTGTCGACCCAGCCGACGTTGATCGCATTGGCGCGGATGCGATCGAAGCGATGCGCATGGGCGACGTTTTTGGTCAATGCGGCGAGCGCGGCCTTGGTCGAGCCGTAAACGGCCATCGACGGCATGCCGCCGTGCGCGTGCATCGACAGAATGTTGACGATCGCGCCGCCCACGTGGCGCTGCTTGAGGCCGCGCACTAATCGCTGCATCAGGAAGAACGGCGCGCGCGCGTTGACCGCGTAGAGCCGATCCCACAGCGCGAGATCTGCGTCCTCCACGGCGCCGCGGTCGGTGAGGCCGGCGCTATTGACGAGCGCATCGACGCGGTCGAATCGGGCGAGCGCCGCATCGAAGACCCGGTCAGGCGCATCGGCCTCACTGAGGTCGGCGGCGATAAATAGACAGGGAGAGCCGGCCGCTGTGATCGCTTCAGCGGCGGCTGCGCCTTTCGCGGCGTCTCGGCCGACGATAGCAATGCCTTGCGCGCCACGCTGCGCCGCGCCGCGTGCGATAGCGAGGCCGATACCCTGGGCCCCGCCCGTCACCAGTAACACCTGGCCTTGCACATTCGCCTCCCGAGTCGGGTCGCTTTGCAGCCCCAAGCGGATTTGGGAGCATATATTCCGCTTGTCAAATCAGACGATTTGACAAGCGGAAGAATTTTGCCACAATCGAAAATACGATAACAAAGTTCCTGAGCAGGACGATACCTGCACGGAACGGTCAGGGAGCGAATGCATGCGGACGATCAAAGGGCCCGGGCTTTTCCTGGCGCAATTCGCACGCGACGAGGCGCCGCACAACACGCTTCCGGGCATCGCCAAATGGGCGAAGGATTACGGCTACGCCTCAATCCAGATACCATCGTGGGACAGCCGCTTCTTCGATCTCGACAAGGCATACGAGAGCGACGCCTATTGCGATGAGATAAAAGGCCAACTCGCCGACATTGGCATCGTGATCAGCGAGCTCTCTTCCCATTTTCAGGGCCAGATGGTGTCGGTGCATCCTGCCTATGACGCGATGTTCGACGGGCAGTGCCCGCCCGCCGTGCGCGGCAATCCGGAGAAGCGGCGTCATTGGGCGGCCGATCAAGTGCGCAAGGCGGCCAGAGCGTCGCGCCGACTGGGATTGACCGAGCATGTCAGCTTTACAGGTTCGCTCGCGTGGCCCTATTTCTATCCGTATCCCCAGCGCCCCGCCGGTCTGATCGAGGAATGCTTCGCCGAACAGGGCCGTCGCTGGAAACCGATCCTCGACGTTTACGAAGAGAATGGCGTCGATCTGTGCTTTGAAATCCATCCAAGCGAGGACGTATTCGACGGCGACTCGTTCGACATGTTCCTTGACGCGGTCGGTGGCCACAAGCGCTGCAACATCAACTATGACGCGAGCCACTTCATTAAACAATCCATGGACTATCTCGGCTTCATCGACGTCTATCACGAACGTATCAAGATGTTCCATGTGAAGGACGCCGAGTTCAATCCGACCGCCAAACAGGGCGCCCTGGGCGGCTACAAAGGCTGGCTTGAACGCGCCGGCCGCGACCGCTCGCTCGGTGACGGGCAGGTCAACTTCAAGGCGATCTTCTCGAAGATGGCGGCCTATGATTTCGCGGGCTGGGCGGTGTACGAGTGGGAATGCTGCCTGCAGCATCCTGAAGTCGCCGCGCGCAAAGGCGCCCAGTTCATTTCGGATCATATCATTGAGGTGACGGACCGAACCTTTGACGATTTCGCGGCGACCGGCTCCGACCGTGCAACCAATCTGAAACTGCTCGGTATCAAGAGCTAAGCCAATCGCGCCCGCAAACGCCGACAATGCGCGTCTGATCTGACGCGATATCAAGAAATTGCGTGGGGCATGAATCCTGCGCAGACAACCGGGAGGAATTTTATGAAGACGAGTTGGATGTTGAGTTGCGTCTCGTTCGCCGCTCTGTCGCTATCAGCTAGCGCTGGCAATGCCGCCGACAAATATATCGTTGGCGTCTCGAATACGTTGATCGGCAACGGTTGGCGCGAAGAGATGATCTGCTCCATCAAGGCGCAAGCCGAGGCTTCGGGCAAAGTCTCCAAGGTGATTGTCGCCAATCGCAACGGCGGCCCCTCGGAGCAGATCGCCGATATCCGTAATCTGATCTCGGCTGGCGCGAACGTGATCATCATCAACCCGTCCGATCGCGATGCGCTCAACCCCGTTATCAAACAAGCCGCAGACAAGGGCGTCGTGATCGTTGCGGTGGATCAGGCAGTCTCCGCGCCGGAAGCCTATGTGCTCACCAACGATCAGGTCGCCTACGCCAAGATCGGCGCCAAGTGGCTGTTCGACAAGCTCGGCGGCAAGGGCAATGTCATCGAGGAGCGCGGCATCGACGGCGTTCCCGCCGACGCCGATCGCCACCAGGGCTTCACGGAAGCCGCGAAGGACTACCCTGACATCAAGGTGACAAGCGTCTTCACCGGCTGGGCGCTCAACAAGACGGCGCAGCAGACCAAGGACCTGCTCGCGTCCGGCAAGGAGATCGATGGCATCTGGACCTCGGGCATCGATTCGACCGTGGTTGACGCCTTCAAGGCCGCGGGCAAAAAATTCGCGCCTGTAGTCGGCGCCGACAACAACGGCTTCATCGGCCAGCTCATCAACCTGAAGAAGGACGGGCTCGAAGGCGCGGCGGTCAGCAACCCTCCGGCGGTCGGCGGCGCCGGGCTTGGGCTTGCGCTGGACGTTCTCGCAAAGAAAGACCATCCGCACCTCGTCAAGATCACGCCAACGATCTGGGACAACGACAAGGACATGGCGGAACTCAGCAAAGCCTATAACGAGAAGTTGGATCCGTTCTACAGCGTCGCTATCAACTTAGCGCCTTACACCGACTATTCCATGGCTCAGATTATCGGCTGCAAGGGCCCCTGATCTCTGCGATAGAAAAGAACACCGTGACTCGGCGCCGGCGGCTGACACCGCCGGCCTTTTCTTTGATCAGGCGACTTCTTGGATCAACCTATGGTCGAGCCCACGCCGCTTCTCAGCATCCGCGGCGTCGCCAAGAACTTTGGCGCGGTGACCGCGTTGCGGTCGGCTGACCTGGATGTGCTTCCCGGCGAAATCCATGCGCTAATGGGGGCGAACGGAGCCGGCAAAAGCACGCTGGTGAAAATCATCACCGGCGTATTTCCCGCCGACGCGGGGTTGATGACGCTCGCCGGGCGTCCCGCGGTTTTCCGCTCGCCGGCGGAGGCGCGCAAGGCGGGCATCGTCTCGGTCTACCAGGACCCGGCGATCGTGCCCGACTTAACAGTTGCACAGAACATGCGTCTGGCGCGCGCGCCGCTCGACGCGGTGAAGGCGGCGATGCGCGACCTCGGCATTGATGGCGTCGATCTTGGCACACTGGCGCGGCACGTCGATTTCGCGCTGTTGCGATTGATTGATCTGGCGCGCGCGCTCGCGTCCAAGCCCAGCATCCTGATGCTGGACGAGATCACGGCGGCGCTGCCGGTCGATCTTTCCGAGCGCGTCTTCGCCGTCATGCGCGAATGGCGCAAGCGCGGCTCGAGCGTCATTTTCATCTCGCATCGGATGGCGGAAGTCACCGCGCATTGCGACCGCGCCACGGTGTTGCGCGATGGGGTCACCGTTGGCGTGACGCAAACCGACCGGGCGGAGGACACAATCGTCAATCTGATGCTCGGCCCCGAAGTGGCGAAGGCCGCCGCCGCGTCGGTTGCGCGCAAAAGCCCGTCGCTTGGCGCGAAGGGCGCGCCCGCGCTCGAAGTGGAGAACCTTGCCTACGGTCACGCGTTGGGCGGCGTCTCGTTCAAAGTCGAGCGGGGCGAAGTGCTCGGGGTCGCCGCACTGGAAGGGCAGGGGCAGGAGGAACTGTTCGACTGCATTGCGGGCGTGCGGCGCGCCGACGCGGGAGTCGTCAAGGCGGAGGGGCGCGCGCTGACGCTACGCCATCCCGGAGATGCGATCCGCGCCGGCTTGGTGCTCGTGCCAGCCAATCGGCTGGAATCGCTGCTGCCGCAACGCTCGATCCAGGAGAATGTCGCGCTTGCGGCGTTCGGTCGGATGAGCGCCTGGGGTCCGATCCCGAGAGCCGAGGAGCGCACGCGCGTCGGCGCCGCTATCGCCAAGCTGCAGATCGACACGCGCGCGGCTTCGCAGGTGAGCCGGCTTAGCGGCGGCAACATGCAGAAGGTGGTGATCGCGCGCTGGATGGCGGCCGGGTTCAAGACGCTGCTGTGCTTCGACCCGACCCGCGGCATCGATATCGGCACCAAGCGCCAGATCTACACGCTGTTGCGCGAGGTCGCCGAGCAGGGCGCGGCGGTGCTGCTGTTCACCTCCGAACTGCCGGAAATCCGCCTCGCCTGCGACCGTGCGATCGTGCTGTTCTCCGGGCGGATTTCGGGTGAGATGTCGGCGGCGCAAGCCAGCGAGGCGCGGCTGTTGCGGGCGGCGCATGGCTTGGCGCCAGTCGCCGAGAGGGAGGCTGGCGAATGAGCGCGATGACGAGCGTCCTCTCCCGACCCTCGACCCGGCGCATGGCGGGGCAATTCCTACGCGATCTCGCAATGCCCACGCTGCTCGTCACCGCCCTGCTATTGACCAAGCTCGCCCATCCCGATTTCGGCTCCTTCGATGTGCAATCGCTGGCGCTGGGCGTGCTGCCGCTGGCGCTCGCCGCCGCCGCCCAGGCGATCGTGGTGCTGAGCGGCGGGATCGACCTTTCGATTGGATCGCAGATCGCGGTCGCCAACGTGCTGTCGGCGAGCCTGATGCAGCATGCGAGCTTTGGTCAGGCGCTGCTATTATCACTAGCCGTGCTGGCGGCTGGCGCCGTGGTGGGACTGATCAACGGCCTCGTGGTTGCGGCGTCGCGCATTCCCGACGTCGTCGCCACGTTGACCACCGGCTTTATCTGGGGCGGCGTTGCGCTGCTGATCCTCGAGCGGCCGGGCGGTGGCGCTCCCCCCGCTTACCTCAACCTCGCGGCCGGCGAGGATTTTGGGCCCTGGCTGCCCAACGCATTGGTGCTGACGGTGCTCGCCATCGCGGCGATCTGGCTGCCAATCCGGTTGTCGCGGCTCGGACTGCTGATTTACGCCGCCGGCAGCGATCCGGTCGCGGCGTTCCGCAGCGGCGTCAATGTTCGCGACGCCCGGACCATCGCCTATGTGTTCAGCGGGATTGCCTGCGCACTCGGCGGTATGGGGCTGACGATGACGACAGGCATCGGCGCGCCGCTGGCTGGCGTCACTTACACCCTGAGCAGCGTCGCCGCGATCGTGATCGGCGGCGTCAGTCTTACCGGTGGACGCGGCGGCATGGTTGGGCCAGTGATCGCGGCGCTGCTGTTGACCCTCGCCCCCATGGACCTCGTGTTCCTCGGCATCGACCCGAACTACGGGCAGGTGATCCAGGGCTCGCTGATCGTGCTGGTGGTGATGGTGGCGGGGTTCTTCAGTTATCTCAGAGAGCGCAAATGAGGGTCGCGCTCGAATTTCTGCGCACGCGCACGCTCTATGCGCTGATCCTGCTGCTGTTCTTGTTTGTGCTCGGGATCGAAATCGCCAGGCCGGGGACGGTGACGCCGATCTGGATTTCAAACGCGGTGCAATTTGCCGCGCCGCTCGCCATCATGGGTGGCGGGCAGACGCTGGTGATGCTGACCGGCGGGATCGACCTTTCCGTCGCGGCCGTGGCGACCGGCTCGGCCTATCTGCTCGCCACCAACGCCAATGTGGGCGATCTGTTCGCCGTCTCCGTCGCGCTGGCGCTGGGGCTCTTGGTTGGAGCCATCAACGGAATTGGCGTCGCGCTGCTGCGGGTGCAGCCCTTGGTGATGACGCTTGGCACCGGGTTGATGACCAGCGGCGTGATGATCGTCTACAGCCAGCAGATGATGGCGAGCCAGCCGCACGTGCCGGAAATCATCCAGACGCTCGGAGCGGGCAGGACCTGGGGTTTGATTCCGATCGATCTGTTCCTGTGGATCATCGTCGGCGCGGTTCTATTGTTCGGGCTCCATCGCACTGGCTTTGGCCGGTTGGTCTATGCGGTCGGCGACAATCGCCAAGCCTGCCATCTCGCGGGGGTGCGCGTTTGGCGCGTACTGTTCATCGACTATTTACTTTGCGGGCTGCTCGCTTCCATCACAGGCCTGTTGTTGGTTGGCGGCACCAACGCGGCCGATCTCAGCCTTGCTGAAAGCTATCTGCTGCCCTCGGTCGCCTGCGTCGTGATTGGCGGCACCTCGATTTTTGGTGGACGGGGCGGTTATTCCGGCACCATCGTCGGCGCATTGATCCTCACCGTGCTGACCAGCCTGCTGACCTTGCTCGACGTATCTGAACCCATCAAGCAGGTGCTCTACGGCGCGATCATCCTCGTGCTCGCCGCCGCTTATGCGCGGCTGACCGAGTGAATCATGCTTCCATTGCGGGGGCGAAGATCGCGAGCTTGAGCGCGGCGTCGTCCGGGCAATCAAAAGTGGAATAGACGTAACGGTGCAGACCGAGCGTCGGATGGATCAGCGTGTTCACACCCCAGGCGGGCGCGCGGATCTCATGGCTCGCCCACCAGCGCGCAAACAACGGACAGTCCCGGCCAAGCTGGTCAACTAAACTCTCAAACATCGGATCGCCCGCCCAATAATCGTAGGCGATGCGAAATTGGGCGACCATGCGGCGCGTCTTTTCCTTCCAGCCAATGCCGAACAGCACACGGGCTCGCGAGTTGGTCAACATAAATACGAGCATATTGCGATCCGCGGCCGGATGAGCGCCGAGATCGCCGATCAGTTCGACCCGTGGCTCGTTCCGGACTATCGCGTCCAGGCGTCGGCCAGCGACATAAGCGGGCACGCCGCTCGCAATCAAAGACGCGCCCGATCCACAACTCGGCACCGGCGAGGTCATCGTCGACGTCGCCGCCGCGCCTGTCCTGCACTACGCCAACGAAGTCTTCAGCGGAGAGCGCCGCTACAGACTGGAACTGCCGCTCGCGCCGGGCGTGGGAGCGGCCGGCCGAGTTCGCGAGGTTGGGCCCGACTCGACGCGGCTGCGGCCCGGCGATTGGGTGCTGTGCGATCCCACGGTCCGCGCGCGCGACGGCGGGCTCAACCCTGACATCACCTTGCAGGGTTGGAGCGCGCGCGGCGAGGGCGGCATGAAGCTGCAGCGCTATTTCCGCGAAGGCGCGTTCGCCGAGCGGATCCGATCGACGGCGGAGAACGTGGTTCCGCTCGGTCCGATCTCGCTGGAGGAGGCTTCGCACTGGTGCGCGCTCGGGCTGTTGCTAGTTCCCTATGGCGGTTGGCTCGCCGCAAATCTGCGCGCCGGCGCGACCGTGCTCGTCAGTGGCGCAACCGGCAATTACGCCAGCGCGGCGGTCGCGGTCGCCGCCGCGCTGGGGGCGGGCGCGATCGTGGCGCCGGGTCGCACAAAGCGGCGCTCGACGAACTCGTTGCGCGGTTTTCCGACGCCTGTCGTCGCGAATTCTGGACGCGTCATTGTGGCCGTGACAGTTATTCTCTAGATGTCGAGCTTCGAAACAAGATCGATCGCGAGGTCGCTGGAATCGCAGCGGAACTTCGCCGCCGAGGCGCATGCGACCGGCTCTTGCCGTCACTCGACTCTCTTAACATTACAGAGCGCGCCGAGGCCGCACGCGCGACGTTCGCGGTCGCTCCCGACCGGGCGGTGAAGGCGCTCGAAGAGGTGTCCGCCAGCAAAGACTCGTACGAATTTGGACGAGCGGCAAATTCGCTGATTTTTTATAAAGAAAAGATGGCGCGGACATCACAAGACACGATCTAACGGGCAAAGTCTCTATCGCTCATGGTAGGCCACGCATCCATGAACGAATTCGATCATTTCGATCTCGACGGACACGCGCTGCGATTATTCCTCGCGGTGCTGGAGGAAGGGTCGGTGACCGCCGCCGCCGATCGGCTGGGCCTGACGCAATCTGCGGTCAGCCACGCTTTGCAAAAGATACGCGGCATCGTGCGCGATCCGTTGTTCGTCAAGTCCGGGCGCGGGATCGCGCCGACCGCGCATGCGAACGCGCTTGCGCAGGACGCTCGGCGCTTGCTCGCCGATCTGAAGGAATTTACGCGCGGCGCCAGCTTCGATCCTCGGACTACGGCGCTCTTTTTGACGGTCGCCGCCAACGATCTGCAGCGCGATGTCCTGCTACCGGAATTCCTGCACGCCCTTAAGCGTGAATTTGCTTCTGTGCGCCTGAGAATTGTGCCGTCCGATCAACCGACGCCGGAGATGTTGCGTGAGGATCGCTGCGATCTCGTCATTTCGCCGTTCCCTCCTAGCGGCGTCGATATTTTGCAGAAGCGGCTGTTCGACGACGAATATGTCTGTTTTCACGACCCTCAAGGCAGGGAAGCTCCGAGCAGCGCCGAAGACTACCTCGCGGCCGAACACGTCACCGTGGTTTACACCAGCCGGGTAGGACTTGGGTTCGACACCGCAATGGAGGCGGCCGGCCATCACCGGCGATTCAGCGTCGAGGTCGTCAATTTCGCGGGCGTGCCGGCTTTCCTGCGCGGTTCGCGGCGGCTTGCGAGTCTGCCACGGGGACTCGCAGCGGGCGTAATGCGCAATTTTGTCGTTACGCCGCTTCCCGTGCGTGTGCGCGAGGCGTCGTTCTCGATGTATCTGTCGTGGCATCGCCGCAATTCCGACGATCCCACGCACGCTTTGGTGCGAAAGCTCCTGCTGCGCGAAGCGACTCGAGCCGCCAGCGGACCTTACCTCTCGCGCAATGCCTCCGAGCCGACCTTCGACAAGGGCGAGAGCAGATAGTCGATCACGCGCCGGCTATCCGTCTTGATCTCGGCGCTTACCGTCATGCCCGAGGTCAGCGGTATGTCGACATCGCCAATCCGCATCGTCGATTGATCGAGAGTGACGGTGACGGGAAAGACGAAGCTGTCGGGCTGGCCCGGCGCGCTGTTCGAGGCGGGATTGTTGTTGTTTGGCGCGGTCACATCCGCCATGGCGCGCTTGGCTTCCGCTTCGCTGATCGCCTGGGTGGCTATCCGCTTGACCTTGCCCTTTAGGGCGCCAAAGCGCGTGAACGGGAAAGCGTCGACCTTGACGACCACATCCTGGCCCGGCTTGATAAAGCCGATGTCGAGATTGGCGACCAAGACATCGACCTGCAAAGCGCCTTCGCTCGGCGTCACCATCGCGAGTTGCTGGCCGGTAGTTACGACTTGCCCGATCGTCGTCACCGCCAACTGCTGAATCACGCCGTCGATCGGCGCAACCAGCTTTGTGCGTTCAAGCTTGGCCGCAGCCTTGGCGAGTGATTGCCGCGCATCGTTGAGCTTGCGCGCGGCGTCGGCCGCCTTGTTCTCGTTGTCGGCGATGAACTGGGAGACTGATTTTGCCTTTTGACTGCGCAATTCGTTGAGCGCCGCCTCGGTCTCGATCTTCTGTCCCTGATCGGAGGCAAGCTGCGACTGCGACTTCTCGAGCTCCTCCTTCGCGTCGTAGAGGTTGATCTTAGTGCCGACCTGGAGTTCGATCGCCCGCTGGCGCGTTCCCACGCGATCCGTCAACGTCTCCATCAGCACGTTTTGGAAGCCGATGCTCATATCGAGACGCTGGCGGGTCGCCTCCTTTTGCGCGATTTGCTTGTCCAGGTTGACCAGCGTGTCGCCGAGTTGATTGAGGTCCGCGGTCAACACGCTGCGTTCGCGCAGTCTGTCGTCAGCGGGGGTGGTCGGGGCAAAGTCGATTTTCGCTTCGGCCTCGGAGATGGCGCTACTCAGCGCCACACTTTCGAGACCGCTTTCCAGGGCCTTTGCGCCGTCCAACTCGCGAGGTATCGACCGCGCGGCCCGCACCGCATAGGCGCGACGCGCGATCTCCGCGGAATTGGAGTCCATTGCATCGCGCGCGGTGTTGGCGTCGGCCTGCGCTTCGGCGGGATCGAGTTCCAATAGCGGCTGCCCGACCTTGACGGTCGCGCCATTCTCGATGTGGATCGCGGCGACCTTACCATTGTCGAATGGTTGCACGATCTTGGCGCGGCTTGCCGTCTCGATCCTGCCGGGGGCGACCGCGTGAACGTCGAGACGTCCAAAGAAAGACCAGACAAGCGCCGCGGCGATGAAAGCGCAGATCGTCAGCATCAGCGCCACGGGAAGCGGCGAGGGCGGCGTTTCCAGAATTTCGAGCGCGGCGGGCAGGAATTCGCGGTCGCTGCCCTTCACGGGAGAGACAGGCGCGGCCGGGCGGCCGGCCTTGGGCGCGGCCGGAGCTTTGTCCGGGTTTGGCGGCGGCGCCGTTCTCTCGTTCATGCCGGCCTCCCAAATTGCTCGGTTTGCAGCGCCCAGAGCCGCGCATAAACGCCGTTCTTGCGCGCTAGCAGTTCTTCGTGCGAGCCCACTTCCACGATCTCGCCTCGGTGCATGCCAACAATCCGGGTGCAGGGCCTGACCGCGGCGAGGCGATGGGCGATGATCAGCACGGTGCGGCCGCGCGTGATCGCGCGCATATTTTCCTGCACGATGCGCTCGCTTTCGTAGTCGAGCGCCGAGGTCGCCTCGTCGAGGATCAGTATGCGTGGGTTCGTCACCAGCGCGCGGGCGATGGCGATGCGCTGCCTTTGGCCGCCGGAGAGGTTGGCGCCGCGCTCCTCGATCACGGTGTCGTAGCCCTGCGGAAGTTGGCCGATGAATTCATCGGCGCCGGAGAGGCGCGCCGCCTGCATCACTACGATGCGCGGCGTCGCGGGGTCGCCTAGCGCGATGTTTTCGTGAATGGTGCGGTTGAACAAAATATTTTCCTGCAGCACCACGCCGATCTGGCGACGCAGCCAGCCGGGATCGAGCTGGGCGATATCGACGCCGTCGAGCATCACCTGGCCCATCTGCGGGCTGTAGAGGCGCTGGATGATCTTGGTCAGGCTCGACTTGCCGGAGCCGGACTGGCCGACAAAGCCGATGACGTCGCCCGACTCGATCGTGAGATTGACGTTGCGCAACGCGTCCGCAGCTTCAGGACGATAGCGCATCGTCACATTGCGAATGTCGATCGCGCCGCGCGGTGGGGGCAAGGTCAGCAGGTTCTGCGGCACCGGCTCCATCGGCGAATTGAGAATGTCGCCGAGCCGAGCGACCGAGACCTGGACCTGCTGGAAGTCCTGCCAGAGTTGCGAAAGTCGCAGGATCGGCTGCACCACCTGCGCGGCGATCATGTTGAAGGCGATCAGTTCGCCGACCGTCATCGAGCCGTCGATCACGGCCTGTGCGCCAATGAACAGGATCAGCGCGGTCGTTATTTTGGAGACGTACTGAATTGAATTCTGGCCGAGCGACCCGAGAATGCCAGCGTCGAAGGAGGTGCGCACATAGGCGGCAAGGCGCTCCTCCCACTGAGCCTGCATCACCGGCTCGACGCTCGCAGCTTTTAGCGTCTGCGCGCCCACCACGGACTCGACCAGGAACTGTTGCGAGCGCGCGCCACGGTTGAACTTCTCATTGATGAGTTCGCGCAACCCCGGGCGAATAAGGGCGGCGATAACAATGTAGATTGGAATGGAGCCCAGCACGATTAAGGTGAGCTTGGGCGAATAGATAAACATTACAAAGAAGAAAATTAGGGTGAACACCAGGTCCAGCACCGAGGTGAGGCCCTGCCCGGTTAGGAAGTTGCGGATCGTCTCGAGTTCGCGCATGCGCGCGACCGTCTGGCCCGCCGCGCGAGTCTCGAAATAGGCGAGCGGCAGCCGAAACAGATGATGGAAAAGTCGCCGGCCGAGTTCGACGTCGATCCGGTTGGTCGTGTGGCTCAACAAGTAGGTGCGCAGGAATTGCAGAATGGTCTCGAACAGGCCGAGCGTCACCATGCCGATGATCAGCACCACCAGGGTCGAGAAACCTTTGTGCACCAGCACCTTGTCGACCACGAGCTGGAAGAATATCGGCGTCGCAAGTGCGAAAATCTGCACGAATAGCGACGCGATCACAACCTGCATCAACGGCTTGCGGTAGCGCATGATCGAGGGCAGAAACCAGCGAAAGCCGAATGTGTTGGGGTCGAGTCCAGCGCCGGCGAGTCGCCGCGCAATCAGCACAACCTCGCCTGAGGAGAGTTCGGAAGCCTCCTCGACCGTAAGGTCTTTGGCAATGCGGGTAACAGGGTCGATGAGGCGTACGCGGCCCTTGGAGGAGCCGACGCCGAGCGCAGTAAAGCCGCCATCCCGGAGCCCCATAATGGCGGGATATGGAATTGCGCCTAGGCGATCGGCGCGCACCGACTTCAAAATTCGCGATTTCAGCCCAAGCAGGTTGGAGCCGCGGACCAGATCCTCGGCATTTGCGAAACGGCCGATCAGGGCGAGTTGATGCTTCAGTTGCGCGGGATCTGCCGCAATGCGGAAATAGCCGGCGATCAAGGATAGGCCCATCAGCCCGGCGTCCTGCGCCAAGTTCTGCGGAGGTTTTGGAGCAGCTTCCGTTTTCGCTAATACATCCGACATGCGGCTCCCGCCCTCCTAATTCTATCGCATCCATGCGCGGCAGTGCAGCATTAATACCCTGGCTTAACCGCTACGCGTCAATATACTCATAACGATTTTCAATAAATCGACCTAGTACTGACTCGATTACAATGAAGCTGCCAGTTTGGAATTCTATAGCGTCTCTGGCTTAAAGCGGCTCAAACTGTCCCTTGAAAGCCAGTTCGTGCTCCGTTTCCCGCCGCGCCATAGCGGCTCTGTCTTTCGCAAGGCTGGCTATCGTTTCAGCGGACATGGCGTCATCAAGCAGGAATCCGGCGCTCATTTCGAATATCGTGGTTAGTGTTTTACTCGCGATCTTCTGCACGAGCGGCGATCCCGCCAGAGCAGGCTTTCGTTGTGCCTCGATCAACCAGGGCTCGGCGTCAGCGTCGATCAGCACGTCTAACCCGAATAGCTTAGCGGGAAAAACGCGGCGCGGAAATTTCAATTGCGCCCTAAATACTCCCTCAGCCGCCACTATGCTGAGAAAGTCTTTGGCGAGAGCGCGCAATTTAGCGCGCAAAGCTGCAATGTCGACGCCCTCGCTCTCCAGCCGCTTCAGATAGGCGGAGAGCGACCAGACCGCGCCTACATTCTCCTCCGCTGCGTTTTGACTCACCACGAGCTTGGGATGGTCCTTATGAAGAGCCGTGTTGGTGACATGCGCATGGACATTGGCAAGTCCGGCGTCACTGATGTCGTAGTCGTCAGGCGCGAACCGCACGACGCCCTCGGCGTGCAGATAGGCTCGGAACGGATCGAGCGAGGTCACGAGTCCATGCAGGCGCACATGGCCTTTTCGTCCGTCGACTAGATAAGGCCGGTCGATGTAGCGCTGCACGACAACGTCGTCGCGCCCGCCGAGCGCCCGTGCGTCGCGCGAAATCTCGATGCCCTGGCCTCCGGTGCCCCGGCGCGGCTTGGAGATGAACAGGGCGCCGCGCTCGGTCTTGGCATAGGCATGCAGCGCCTCGCGTTCCCCAGGCATCACGAAAGTGGCGGGATGACGCGGCGCCTGGGCATTGTCGCGGTCGCGCCCGAGCGCTGCGGCCAACTCGGCCTTGCCGGCAAACATCGTCCAGCCGGGATGGTCGATGGAATTGTCGCGCTCGGCGAGACCGCCGAAAATCCGCACCGGGTCCTGGCGGTAAAGGCAAATGAGTTCGTGCAGGTAGCGGTCGGCCGCGAGCGGCGCGCCGACATCGCGCAGCAGCATCACGGCCCCCCGCAACGCGTGCGGCGCTTCTGGGTGATCCCGCTTCAGCCTGCCAAGCAACTCCGAATAGGCTTTGACCGCCTCGGGGCCACGTCCAAGCCGATGCAGCATCAGGGCGGCCATTGTTGCGGAATGCTCGGTCGGCGCGATCTTCATGGCGTCGACAAAGATCGCCAGTGCGCGCTCGTAGTCGCCTAGCGCCGTCGCGCTGAGGCCCATCTGGTGACGTAGACTGAGATTGCCGGGCTCCATCGCATGTGCAGCGCTGTAATGTTCCAGCGCCGGCGCCGCCTCGAGACTGCGCAAATAGGATTGTGCGAGCAACGCCCGCGCCTCAACCGATTTTGGCATCCGCGCGACGAGATCGGCGAGCAGCGGGCGGGCAGCTCGCTGGTCGCGCTCGATCAGCTGGCGAAGGTCACCGGAAATATCCGCCATGCAAGCGCCTCGATATCCGCCGTGACTAAAGGCCCTAACAGACTTGTTCAGGCATAGCGAGACTTGTATAGGGCTAGCGAAATTTGTGAAGGCGTAGCGAGACTTGCCTGGGCATGGCGAGAACCGCCAGCCAAGTCAGGCCGCGAGATGCTTAAACATGACGGTGCGTACTTCCTCGTTCATCGTCGCCTTGAACACGAGTGTCTCTTTCAGCGCGACCGCCAGAATCGCCGGCGGCCGCGCTGCGATCTCGTCATGCCACCGCTTTAAACGGGGAAGGCGCGCGTAAGCCTCGTCGCCCCGCATGAATGGCGTCAATCGCGCCCAGCCCCAGGCAGCCATGTCGACAATGGCTGGAACTTTGCCATTCGGATTGATGACGAGGAATTCCGACTTGAACCGGTCGCCCGAGCGCGTCTCGACGGGAATTGGCTTCTAGTCGATCCCAGCTTCCTCGAGGAACAGCGCCACCTTCCTAGGGTTGAGCAAGCCCTTTATAAAGGATTTGATCATCCCAGACTTTTCCGCGTTCAACGCGCCGAGCACTCAACGCAAACCTCTTTTCCTCGCGCCGGGATGGGCTTACATAGCTGCACTGTCTAACATGGCGCCGCGAGAAGGCGCTGGAGTTTATCATGACGAAGCTGCGCACGCTTTACGACAAGATCTGGGACGACCACGTTATCGAGACCAAGGGCGGCGCGAGCCTTATTTACATCGACCGCCATCTCGTCCACGAGGTGACCAGCCCGCAAGCCTTTGAAGGCCTGCGCCTTACCGGGCGTAAGGTGCGCGCGCCGGAGAAGACGCTCGCTGTCGTCGATCACAACATACAGACGACGGATCGCCGCGGCGGCATCCTCGATCCCGAGAGCCGCATACAGGTCGAACAACTCGCCGAGAACGCGCGCGAGTTCGGCATCGAATATTTCAACGAGTTCGACCCCCGCCAGGGCATCGTCCACATCATCGGTCCCGAGCAGGGTTTCACGCTGCCCGGCACGACGATCGTCTGCGGCGACAGCCACACTTCGACGCATGGCGCGTTCGGCGCGCTTGCGCACGGCATCGGAACCTCAGAGGTCGAGCACGTGCTCGCGACGCAATCGCTGATCCAAGAGAAGGCGAAGAACATGCACATCCTGGTCGATGGCGTTTTGCCTGCCGGGGTGACCTCCAAGGACATCATCCTCGCCATCATCGGCAAAATCGGCACGGCAGGCGGCACGGGCCACGTGATCGAATACGCGGGCTCGGCGATCGAGGCGCTGTCGATGGAAGGCCGCATGACAGTCTGCAACATGTCGATCGAGGGCGGCGCCCGCGCCGGCCTGATCGCGCCCGACGAGAAGACCTACGCGTTCCTCGAGGGCCGGCCAAAGGCCCCGAAGGGAGCGCTTTGGGATCAGGCGCGCCGCTATTGGGACACGCTGCGCAGCGACGAGGGCGCGCATTTCGACGAGATCATCCGGCTCGATGCTGCCAGTCTGCCGCCGATCGTCTCCTGGGGCACCAGCCCCCAGGATGTGACCTCGATCGAGGGGATCGTGCCGCGGGTGGAAGATGGCGCGACCGAGGCGAAACGCACGTCGATCCGGCGCTCGCTCGATTACATGGGACTGAACGGCGGCGAAAAGATCACCGACATTGCGATCGATCGGGTGTTCATCGGCTCCTGCACGAACGGCCGGATCGAGGATTTGCGCGCCGCCGCGAAGATCATCGAAGGTCGTAAGGTTTCCGAGCGGGTCAATGCGATGGTCGTTCCGGGTTCCGGCATGGTGAAAGCCCAGGCCGAGTCCGAGGGGCTCGACCTGATCTTCACGGCTGCCGGCTTCGAATGGCGAGAGCCCGGCTGCTCGATGTGCCTAGCGATGAACCCGGACAAATTATCGCCGGGCGAGCGCTGCGCCTCGACCTCAAACCGCAACTTCGAGGGACGCCAGGGCTACAGGGGCCGCACGCACCTAGTCTCGCCAACGATGGCGGCTGCGGCGGCGATCGCAGGGCGGTTCGTCGATGTAAGGACGTGGCGGTAAGGCTCGCTTCTCTTTCCCTCTCCCGAAAAGGAGAGGGGAGGTCCTGCGCCTAAATCGTCTTCCCCTCAAACTCACACAGATCCTCCACTACGCACCTTGCACATTCTGGCGCCCGCGCCTTGCAAACATAGCGTCCGTGCAGGATGAGCCAATGGTGCGCGTGGTCCATGAACCGCGCTGGAATCACAGCCATCAACCCATCCTCCACCTCCCGCGGCGTTTTGCCGCGCGCGAGCGGGATTCGGTTAGAGACCCGAAAGACATGGGTGTCGACCGCGAGCGTCGGCGCGCCAAAGGCGACGTTTAGCACGACATTCGCGGTTTTGCGCCCAACCCCGGCAAGCGCCTCTAGCGCCTCGCGATCGTTGGGGACTTCGCCGCGATGATCGCGCAGCAGGGCTTTTGAAAGGGCGATCACGTTCTTCGCCTTGCCCTTGTAAAGGCCGATTGTCTTTATCTTTTCCATCAGCGCAGCCTCGCCGAGCGCGACCATCTTGGCCGGTGTGTCGGCCAGCGCGAACAGCGCCCGGGTCGCCTTGTTGACGCCGACGTCGGTCGCCTGCGCGGACAGCACCACCGCGACGAGCAGCGTGTAGGGATCGCTAAATTCGAGCTCGGTCTTCGGCTCCGGCATATTGACTGCGAGACGTTCCAATACTGCCGCCGCACGCTCTGTTGCGTTGGAAATTGCGCGGGCGGGCTTAGCTTGCGGCATGCTGAACTTATATGCGAGCTTCCCGAACCGCGCTAGGAGCGAGCTGAATCCGATGGACGGCAATTCGGACGATCACGACCCGCCGCTGTTCGACGCCAGGCTGACGGCGCATCGTTCGCTGAACCCCGCTGGTTTCCGAATCTTCATGATCGCGACATGCTGCGCGAGCGCGCTGGTCAGCCTGCCGTTTTATCTCATGGGAGCTTGGCCGATCGTTGGCTTTTTTGGCCTCGACGTCGCCGCGCTTTATTTCGCTTTCCGCATGAACTTCCGAGCGGCGCAAGCCTACGAGCACTTTCGACTAACTTATTATCAGTTATGTTTCGCCCGTGTCAGCGCGGCGGGCCTCAGGCGCGAATGGCGGTTTACGCCCTCCTGGGTGCGGTTGGAACGCATCGACGACGAGGACTACGGCCCGCAGCGGCTCACACTGCATTGTCGCGATCAGCGCTGGGACATTGCCCGTTTTCTAGGGCCAGACCAGAAAGCGGAGTTTGCTGGCGAGTTCACCAAGGCGTTGGCGGAGGCAAGGCGCGGCAAGCGCTACTCCTGAGACGCCATTATTTCGGGTTTAGCGCGACCGTTACTTCAGCGGCGGTTGCGCCGGTCAGCGTTACGTGCGCCTCGATCGGAAAGGCGCCGCCTGCGGGCGTCAGTCGCAGCGTCAGCGCGTAGCAGGGGCCGTCCCCCTCACGCTTGGAGGCAATCCAGTAGCCTGGCGGTGACTCGACGAACAGGTCGCCAGGGACGGGAGCGACGCAGAGCCGCCAAGATTTTTCGCTGGTTGGGGTCACGGTGAGTCCCGCCGCCGCAGCCGTCACAGCGACCGGGATCGTCGCCCGGGCTGCCGCCAACGCTGGCGCCTCTGACGAAGCCGCTCCCTGTGCGATGTCGAGATCTACGTTCGCCCGAGCGGGCAGGCAAATCTTCTCGCAGACGGCGTAGTTGACTTTCGCCGAAAGAGTGACCGGCTTCGAGCGGTCGAGGGGCACAACGCGAATGGGAAACACCACGCCACGGGCGTACCCGAAAGCTTCGCTGTCGTCGGGCTCCCGGATGCGCTTGGGCGCGGGGTAGTCAACCTCCGCGCGGGCGAGATTTATCGACCCAGAAAAGTCGAAGGTCGGCGGCACGCCGGATTCTCCAGGATCGCGCCAATAAGTCACCGCACCCGGCGCGAGTTCAACCTGAAAGCCCGCCCCGCCAAGTCCGTCCGTGATCAACCGAGCGCGCGACTTCGCTGACGCCGCCCAGGGCGACCCGGAGAGTTCCGCTGCCATTACGGTGGATGAAATGAGCAGCGCTATGGCGCACGAGATTTTGAACATGGCGCGTCATACCCCATGCTATGAATGTATGCTATCTCCGCGTTGACAGCGCCGCAAGGCGGCGTAGCATAACACCCATGAAACGCCCTGCCGGAACATCGATTGCGCATAGTTACGAAGGCCAGGTCCTGATAGCGACGCCGGCGTTGCGAGAGGGAGTATTCGCACGGTCGGTAGTCTACATGTGCGCCCACCGAAGCGATGGAGCGATGGGCATCGTCCTCAATCAGCGCGCGGCTGACGTGGAGTTTGCCAAGTTGCTTGTGCAACTCGATATCGTTCCGGAAGCGGACGCGATCCTTTTGCCTCCGAAGGTCGAGGAAATTCGCGTGCTGCGCGGCGGCCCGGTCGACACGGGACGCGGCTTCGTGCTGCATTCAAGCGATTATTCCATCAACGACTCGACGGTGCGTATCACCGATGACGTGTGCCTGACCGCCACGCTCGACATCCTGCGGGCAATCGCTCAGGGCGAGGGTCCCCGTAGCGCGGTGCTTGCGCTTGGCTGCGCGGGCTGGGCCGCGGGCCAACTCGAGAGCGAAATCCTCGACAACGCCTGGCTGGTCGGCCCGGCGGACGAGGCGCTGCTGTTTGGTCCCGACTTTTCCGCCAAGTACGATCGCGCTCTCGGGCTGATTGGCGCGAGCGCCGCCAATTTGTCGGCCGAAGCCGGACACGCCTGAGCGCACATGGGCGTCGCTTAATCTCAGACAGGCGTCACCTGTCCCGGCGTCACCTCGAACTGCGCCTTGCGCAATTCCGCGAAAACGGCGGGATCCGCGCCGGTGACGAACACTTGGCCCCCGATCCGTTCAAGCGCCTCGAACAGGGCCGCGCGGCGTCGCGGATCGAAATGCGCGGCGATCTCATCCAGGAGCGCTATCGGCGCAAGGCCCGACATGTCGGCGACCAGCCGCGCATGCGCGAGCACCAGCCCAACCAGCAGCGCCTTTTGCTCGCCGGTGGAGGATTGCGCGGCCGGCGCTCCCTTGGGCCCATGGAACACCGCAAGATCAGTAAGATGCGGCCCTATCAGCGCGCGACCCGCCGCGGCGTCGCGACCGCGATTATCCCTGAGCAAGGCGCGATAACGCTCCTCGGCCTGCAGCGCAGGCGCGTCACTGGCAAGCGCTTCCACTTCTCCTTGCAGCGCGATATCCGCCCAGGGAAAGGGAGAGGATTCGTCGCGCTCGGCCCGGATCGCGCCCCCGAGCCGCGTGACGCACTCGACCCTCGCCGCCGCAATGGCGACGCCGAGCTCGGAGGCCTCGCGCTCTAAAGCGTCGAGCCAGGAGCCGTTGCGGCCGCCGTCTTCGAGCAGGCGGTTGCGCCCGCGCAGAGCGCGCTCGAATTGGCTGACCCGTGCGCCATGGGCGGGGTCAATCGCGAGCACAAGTCGGTCGAGAAATTTGCGCCGCTCGCCCGCCGGGCCGGCGAGCAGCGGATCCATCGCGGGCGTAAGCCAGACGAGACGAACATGGTCGCTGAACTCGCGCGCGGAGGAGACCGGCTCACGATCGATCTTGTTGACGCGCGCCAAACCGCCGTCGCCAACTTCAATCCCGACCCCGAGCGGTCGCGCCTCGCCGTCCTCCTCGACCTCGATCGCCACCGCGAACCCGCCCGCCCCGCCGACGCGCGCGCACTCGCCAAACTCCGCGCGTCTGAGGCCCCGCCCAGGCGCGAACAACGACAGCGCCTCAAGAAG
>JAYTRP010000730.1:0-2654 GCA_043746145.1 Hyphomicrobiales bacterium
ATTCATATACACCGTGCGAAAACTCAGGCGGTTCATCTGTCGACGCGCAATCCGGCTGCGCTATTGAGACCTGTGACCAGTCAGAGCGCGAAAACTCGCGGCAGGACGGCCTATTGACAACATTTTTCGGCCATCTCTCGAGTTTTCGCACAGTATGTATGATTTCTGCGCTTTTCTTGTTAACTGCACGATAGAGGCGCGTCTCTTCGTGTAACATGCTCTGCCCATGACGCTCGACGATCTCACCTCCTCCTTGCCCAACGGTTTGCACGACGCCGAATTGCGCGCTGTAAACATCGATTTCGAGCGAGGTGTTGCGCGCCTGGATCTCGACATTTGGCTCGGCGATGAGCTTGAGCTGGAAGCGTACCGGCGCGGGCGCATAGAGTTGTCGCGATTGCTGTTCTGGGTATCGGAGCCTCCCGATCCTCGCTACCCCTTTGCTGAGCCCGGAGGACTTAAGATCGACGCAGGGCCGCTTACTGCCGATACGCCGGCAAACAGGCCCGCGCTACCGGCTATCCCGCACGACAGATTCGCCAATTGGATTTTCGTCAGCGACTGGAATGCGTTTATTTTTCTTGCGGCTGGCGAAGCTTCTATCACTTGGCTTGGCGAGCGGATCAATCGCGACAGCTAGTCTCTCGACAGTCCTGCTAATTCGGCCAATCTGTGTGGTGCGGCAGTCTTACAGACCATGCGAAAACCTCTTTCCGAGATCTACGCCTCTGTACGCCTGGAGTGTAAAGCGGTTGGCGCGATTTCAAGCGTCAGTGGCCTCTATCGCGTTGCTTTGCCGCAACTCGGATCAATGAAACTCCTACCAAAGCACTCTCGGACGCCGCAAGCGCGATCTCAGACCGAAAAGGGGGAACACGCCGAGCGGTTCCGTCAGTCGCGGACCCCCATTATCAGGACCGAGTTTTTGCATGGTCTGCAAGGAATCTGAGGTGGGCGCGAAGAGTCGCATTTTCCGGAGCTTTTGAGAGGCGGCCGTGTTGGCGAATTCGAGCGGACGCTCATTCGAGAGTGACCGCGCGCGGGCCGTGCCGCCGCGAGGCGTATGGGGCGCACCGGAGGTAGACCGGCGAAGCTGAGTATGGACATCCTCCACATTGCAAAGACGCTGCTTCGCAATCCAGTCATCAGGGTTGCCGACGTTGCCGACCGGATCGGCGTCTCGCCTGCTACGCTCTATTGTTATTTGCCCGCAGCCAGTTCAGCGACTACGTCGGGACGGAGTTAGTCGCCAAGAAGAAGCTGCGGGGTGTGCGAAGGCAAATTCTATAGCTCAGGTCGCGATTTCGCACGCATAAACGGGTCTAGCGTTTCAATGCGTTGTCCGGTGCAGAATATAGGAGCAAATGTCCTCTCCCCACGCAACGAGATCAGCGCTTAGTTTTCACCCACTACCGGCACTGCGAGCCGAGCGCCACGCCGCTGAATTGGTCCTTTTAGCGGGGTTGTAGCCAAGAAAAGCGCGCCTATTCCCTACTCACCTCAGCGCCACCTTCACCCCACATTCTCATTGAAAAACCTATACACCAACCGCGCCGTCGCCGCGTTCAACCCCGGCGTTTTCTCCAAATCCGCCAACCCAGCCCGCGCCACCGCCTTCGCAGTCCCAAACGCATGCAGCAGCGCGCGCTTTCGTGCAGGACCGATCCCGGCGATCTCGTCCAGCGGGCTCTTCACGAATTCCTTCTTCCGTTTCGCGCGGTGAGTGCCGATCGCGAAGCGGTGCGCCTCGTCGCGTAGGCGCTGCACGAAGAACAGGGCGGGGTCGCGCTGGGGGAGGCGGAACGACTCCTGGCCTTCGACGAAGAACGTCTCGCGGCCGGCGTTGCGGTCCGGGCCTTTGGCGATCGCGGCGAGCCGCACGCCCTCGACGCCGAGTTCCTTGAACACGGCGCGGGCGGCCTCGAACTGGCCGCGGCCGCCGTCGATGATGACCAGTTCCGGCCGGTCGGGGAAGGCGCCGTCTTTCGCGGTCTCGCCGTCGCGCTCGAGCTTCTTGAAACGGCGCGTCAGCACCTCGCGCATCATCGCGTAATCGTCGCCGGGCGTGAAGTTCGCACTGCTGATGTTGAAGGTGCGGTACTGGTTTTTGACGAACCCCTCGGCGCCCGCGACGATCATCGCGCCGATCGCGTTAGTCCCCATGATGTGCGAGTTGTCGTAGACTTCGACGCGGCGCGGCGGATGCTCCATGCCGAACGCGCTGCCCAGCGACGCCAGCAGCTTTTCCTGGCTGGCCGCTTCCGTGAGCTTTCGCGCCAGCGTCTCGCGCGCGTTGCGCAGGGCGTTTTCGAGCAGTTCTTTTTTCTCGCCACGCTTGGGGGTCCCGATCGCAATCCGGTGACCGGCCCGGGCGCTCAGGATTTCGCGCAGCATGTCAGCGCTGGGGACGTCGTGGCTCAGCAAAATGAGCCGCGGCGCCGGGCGCGTGAGGTAGAATTGCGCCAGGAACGCATCGAGCACTTCGGCCGGACTCAGCGATCGGTCGGCGCGGGGGAAATAGGCGCGATTGCCCCAGTTCTGGTAGGTGCGGAAAAACACCGCCTCGACGCAAAACTGGCCTGCCTCTTCCACGATCGCAAACACGTCGGCCTCCGGCACCGAGCGCGGGTTGACGCTCTGCTCGCCCTGGATCG
>JAYTRP010000731.1:0-2645 GCA_043746145.1 Hyphomicrobiales bacterium
CGCCTTCGAGCCCGCAGGCGAGCGCCTTGAGGAGATCGTCTTGCGGGCCTGCGGCGAGCGCGATTAAGCAAGCGACCGCACCCTCGGCCTTCACCTCCATCGGCGCGTTTCACCTTGATCCTTGCGCGCCGAGACACGATTATGTTAGGGGCGGCCCTAGCGGAGAGGTGGCAGAGTGGTCGATCGCGCCGCACTCGAAATGCGGAGTACGTGCAAGCGTACCGGGGGTTCGAATCCCTCCCTCTCCGCCACGAACTAAGCCTCTGATATAACTGCGCTTTTTGCCTCTTACCAATCAAATTAAGGTCGACAATTCAAAGGCTTGCTGGCAGGGTTCGAAAGGGCGGTACGGGAGAGACCGGAAAGCGCGATTTTCTATGCGCCTCAGTCGGTTAGGTCTCCCTTTGGCTTTTCGGTGGTACGGGTGTCTCTGACTGCGTCCCAGGGTTGCTGGACCTGGACCGTCTCGCACCAAGCCGCGACTGCGGTCGGGGCGGCTTGGTGTCCGCGTCGGCGCTTCGATCGTGTCCTGAATGATGGCTGGAGACTGCTTCGGTTCAGGCGAAGCCAAGCGCCTTGCGCTGCTCAGTCCAAGCTAACGGCAGGCGGGTGTCGGCCATGAGTTTGGTTGCAGTGAGAACCGCAGGCTGACGACCGTTCAGGATCGCCACGACAATGTCGGGCGCCAGAAAGTTCAAACGCATCAGCTGCGCTGCGTAGGGCGCGCCCATGTCTTGCGCCGCGCCGGCTTCTTCCAGAGTTGCACTCGGGTTCGTCGTCAGATGGCGCGCGATGGACCGCGCGCGCATCAGCAGGCGGACGAGCGACTCGTCCGGCGGCGCGGTTATTTCAACGCCATCGATCGCGAACCGCATCTCCATGCCCGCACGCTGCAGCCGGGCCTCGATCGTCAGAAGAATGCGACGATCTTCATCGGCGGCGGCTTCGGGATCGGGATCGGCTGTGGGACTCATTCCGCTACTGTCCCCGATCGGAGGTCCGCTAGCGAGCAGCGCATCTGTGACCCGATCCGCCGCAAGTTCGATGTCGATGCGGTCGGCGTGAACCTGCGCGCGGACGATGAGCGGTCGAATGAGATCATAAGTCTTGCCCGCATCCTGCGTCATGATGGTCCCGACCATCTCGGCCGCGGCGCGGAGCGCACGCTTGACGTTGGGCGCATTGCGTCGTCGCGTCGGCAAGGCATCCGTGATGGCGTCGGGATCGGCGAAGAAGGTCTTGAGGTGTTCCATCGCCAACCGCTCGAGTTCGATCGCCGGGACGCGCTGTCCTTGCTCGCGCTGACCGCGTTCACGTTCTCCCATCGCCTTTACATCCGTGATCAACCGGCGCGACACGTAGTAGCGATAGCGCACACCCTTTTTGAGGGCATGCGTCGGCGTCATCGCTTCGCCCTCGGCGTCGAAAAGGACACCAGCGAGCAGATAGTCGAGTTTGGCGCGGTCGCGCGCGCCGGACCGCTCGACGCCATTGGCTTCGAGTTTCTCCTGCACCTCCCGCCATAGCTCTTCGTCGACGATTCCCGGATGCTCGCCGGGATAGGCCGCGCCCTTGTGAACGATCTCACCCCGATAGATCCGGTTCTGCAGCATCTGGTACAGCGCGCCGCGAGAGAAGGACCCGCCGCCATAGGCGCTCCCGCCCGCCGCGGTGCGGTGCTTGCTAACCTCGCCTTGCGTGTCGAGCTCGGCTTTCAATTCGCGCACGGAACCGAGGTCGAGGTAACGGCGGAAGATCGAGCGTACCGTTTCGGCTTCCGCGTTATTGACGACGAGCTTCCTGTCCTTCACGTCATAGCCGAGCGCGGGCTGGCCACCCATCCACATGCCCTTCTTCTTCGAGGCGGCGATCTTGTCGCGGATGCGCTCCCCCGTGACCTCGCGCTCGAACTGGGCGAAGGACAGCAGAACGTTGAGCGTCAACCTCCCCATGCTGGTTGTGGTGTTGAAGGACTGCGTGATCGACACGAACGAGACGGAGCTAGCGTCAAAGATCTCGACGATCTTGGCGAAGTCGGCCAGCGCGCGGGTCAGGCGGTCGACTTTGTAGACGACCACCACGTCGATTTTCTTGGCGGCGATATCGGCGAGCAGACGCTTCAGCGCCGGTCGCTCCATGTTGCCGCCGGAATAGCCGGGGTCGTCATAGAAGGCGGGGGAAGCGATCCAACCCTCGTGTTTTTGACTGCGGACGTAAGCCTCACAGGCCTCTCGCTGGGCGTCGAGGGAGTTGAACTCCTGGTCGAGCCCCTCCTCCGACGATTTGCGCGTGTAGATCGCACAGCGGAGGCGGCCGCTGCGCGGGCTTTGCGCGCCCTCCTTGGCTGCGGACCGTCCCCGGTCGGAGCGACCTTTCCGCTCAGCCATCGGCGTTCTCCTTTGCCCGCCAGCGTCCACCGCCGTTTGCGTCCGCGCATTTCCCGCCGGCGATGTCGTTCGGAGCTTCACTCGGCGGCGCGCGCTGTCCCGACGGCGTGAAACCTCCGTTCTGCTCCTGACCATCTTGAAGCGCAGGCGTGGGGCCCAACAGAGCTGGTCCCGGTTGTCTGGACAGATTTCCGCGAACGATAAGTGGCGTCCTGCCGGGTTTGGTGTCTCTGCCGCATAGGGGTTGGGACGGAGGGA
>JAYTRP010000732.1:0-2643 GCA_043746145.1 Hyphomicrobiales bacterium
GGTCGTCAAGTTAGGGTAGCGTCTTTCAGGAACGGATGTTGAACGGCGGGCACTGAGCACCCTAAACGTTAAGGTTTCCAACTCGGCTACAATTGAACGAGTCGACTTGCATCGCACGAGTTCGGGCGAAAGCTTTTGCTCAGTGAAGAAGCTAGCAACTTGCACGTCAGAAAACGGCATCCTAGTTTCTGAAACATGAAGGTGCTCTCCTCCGTTCCCAACCAGGTCATGAAGAGTGTCCGCGTCAGAGGACGCGGTAGCGTCTTCACGCCCACCGACTTCCTTGCCGTTGGCGCTCGCCCGTACGTCGACCAAGCCCTCTCTCGGCTGGTCAAAGGCGGACAGCTCCGCCGGCTCGCGCGCGGGCTATATGACTTTCCCAAGCTCCACCCGAAGCTGGGGCCTCTATCACCTGCACCCGACGACGTCGCACGGGCTCTCGCCCGGGAGACCGGCTCTCAGGTGCAGATCTCGGGCGCGCGGGCCGCGAACGTGCTCGGCCTCTCGACGCAGGTTCCCGCTCGGAGCACTTACTTGACCGATGGCCCTTCGCGTCGCGTCGTGCTCGGGAAGCGCGTCGTCGATCTTCGCCATGCTTCGCCAAAGCGTTTGGTCGCACCAGGCAGCCCCGCCGGCACGGTGGTTCAGGCTCTTCGTCACGTCGGCCCTGTGCGCGCGGCCGATATCGCGCATGTTGTCGCGCGCAGGCTTTCGGCCAGCGACAAAAAGACGCTGGCCTTAACCGCCGTTCAGGCGCCCGCCTGGATGCGGCCGACGCTTGTCTTGATCGCCAATGCAGCGATGACCGACATCGATGGATAAGGTCGCCCGCCTCCCCGTAGCCGATCGCGCCGCCCTCTTCGGGGAGACAGGCGCCGGGCGGGGCATCGCCGATACCATAGTTGAAAAGGATTTCTGGGTTTGTTGGAGTCTGAGGCGTCTGTTCGGTCTCCCAAAAGGGACCGTGGGAAGCCTCGTCTTCAAGGGCGGCACATCGCTTTCTAAAGCGTTCAGCGCCATTCGCCGTTTCTCAGAGGACATCGACCTGTCGTTCGACCGCGCCGAACTCGGATATACCGGCGATCGCGATCCCGAGAAGAAAGGCATTAGCAGGAAGCAGGCGACGCGGCTTATCGATGACCTGATTGGCGACGTCGAGCGCCATATCGCCGAGAAACTTCTCCCCGCGCTCCGGGCCGCCATCGTCGAACAGCTTGGCGAACCATCAAACAGCGAATGGTCGCTAGAGATCGATGTCGACGACGCCCAAACGGTTAACTTTCAATATCCGACTGCGCTGCCTGTCGCCGAGTATCAGGGCATGGCCTACATCACGCCCCGCGTGAAGCTCGAACTCGGCGCGCGCGGTGATCCTTGGCCGACCGAGGAAAGGGTCATCCGCCCCTATGCGGCTGACGACTATCCCGATTTTTTCGAGGATCCCGGCACCAGCGTGATCGTCCTATCAGCACGGCGAACCTTCTGGGAAAAGGCAACGGCGCTTCATGTGGAAGCGCATCGGCCCGCCGGGTCACCGACCCCGCAGTATATCTCTCGACACTATTACGACCTAGCCATGCTCCTCGACACCGAAGCGGGTCAGGACGCCTCTGCCGACTTCGAGCTGTTAGCACAGGTGGTAAAGCACAAGGCAATATTTTTCCGGTCTAGCTGGGCCAGCTACGACACCGCTCGTCCGGGGACGCTGCGGCTGATGCCCAGCGTCACGCGGGTTAAGGATTTGCGCACAGACTACCGAGCGATGGCACCAATGATGTTCGATAAAATCCCACCGCCGTTCGATGACATACTTGCGAAAATTGCTGCTCTCCAACAAATGACCAACAGCTAGGTCGATGCTGTAAGTAGGGAAGGAAGTCTTATTAGTTCGATTCGGTCCATTGACCTTCGCCTCATTGATGACCTCGTCGACTTTGTCCGCGGTCCCGGCTTCGTGCTGGATTTTTCCGACTCCAGGTTCGCAGACTTTTTCACCTCCGAGCTCAATGTCAACATTGGCGATCCGAAATACGCGGCGAACGGCGGATCGAAGGGAAAGCGCCTACGCTATTTCCTGCAGACCTGTGACGACGCGACTGCCGTCCAGGCGCTGGCCGCGCTCTGGGAGCATAGAAGCGAATATCTCGCTCGCTCCGGCGGCAACGATTCCGTCACCAATGCCGAGACGCGCTACCACGGGCTAATCAGCCGCCTTTCGGGCGGCGCCGCGCCACAGCAGCCGGCCGCGAGTCCTACTGTCGTCGATCGGCAAATGGTCGTGAAGATCAAGGCCGACCTGCTACAGGTTTCCGCGCTGGAGCCACACGCGCGAGGCTATGCGTTTGAAGCCTTCCTCAAAGGTTTATTCAACGCTTTCGGCTTAGCGGCGCAGGAACCTTTTCGCCTGCGAGGCGAGCAGATTGACGGCAGCTTCCAGTTCGGGAGCGAGACCTACCTCATCGAAGCCAAATGGCATGGCCAACCAATTGGCGTAGCCGAGCTGCACACCTTTCATGGCAAGATCGAACAGAAGGCCGCATGGACGCGCGGTCTCTTCGTCAGCAACAGCGGCTTCACCGATGCCGGTCTCGCCGCCTTCGGACGGGGGAAACGCGTCGTCTGCATGGACGGCCTTGACCTGTA
>JAYTRP010000733.1:0-2631 GCA_043746145.1 Hyphomicrobiales bacterium
TTTTTTGACGACGAAGCTTTATCCATTTCGATCTCCGATCTTCGAACTGCGCCCTGTTTGTATCCTATAAAACCAAGAAGCGCAGATTGATAAAAGCAAAGTTATTTGTTCGATTCGTATGCTTAGATGAGAACTCCCGACTTATTATCGCCCGTCGCGGCTAGGAGCGGCTATCTCCTGCACCCAGTCAGCCCATCGTATCCAAAGTCCAATGATTTTCAGAGTGCGAGGGGCGCCTATTTCGCGGCATCTCGTTTCGCCGGGCAAGCAGGCGTGCGTCGGAAGCTGATAGCAAGCCGGCGGTGGGTCTTGATCAGAGCTATCGCTAGGGTGTCGGCAAGCTCTTTATCGGAAACTTCCTGCTTCGCAGCGAGGAAAGCCTCGTCGGGAGCTCCGTTGCCAGCAACATGCGTCACGGCCTCGGCCCATGCCAAGGCTGCCCGCTCTCGCGATGTGAAGTAGGCTCCGGCCTAGCGCCAAGCAGACACGAGCATCAGCTTTTCTGTGCTGGCTCCTCCGGCGATCGCATCATGAGTGTGCACGTTGCAATTTTACATAATTTTTATATGATTTTACTCCTGGCTAGCTAATGGCTGCGTCCCGCGTTCCTTGGAAGAACCACTCTATTTGAACCAATATTGGATCAAGTGAACCTTATAAAACCCTTTCCGAGCCCGAAAATAATGACTTGTGCAAGCAAGCCAATGTGATTACAAATATAAAGTGAACCAATCTAGATATTGGTTCAATTAGAGATTAGTAAATCTCGCAAAAAGGGAGGAAAAAATGAAATCGATCGTTCCGATTATTTTCGGTCTCGCGCTCGCTTACGGATATAGTTCAGCGAACGCCGACATGAAGTTGCCCGAAATAAAAAAACAGCCGACAGCACAATTGGTTCTAGATGAGCATTTAGAGGCGCTGAATAAATGCGACTGGAACCGGCTCGTTGCGCAGTATCCTGACGACGCGCAAATAAACCTGCCGGGTGGCGCAATTGCAAAAGGACGCGTGGCAATCGGCGATCTATTCGCGGGACTGTGTAAGGACACGAAAGACGGCGGCCTAAACGGTATCCATTTTGAGCCTGCCGATAGTGTTACGATCGGTGACACTCTCGTAACTCAGTGGGTTGCAACGGGGCCGTTTCTGGCTGAGCCTTACAAAGGGTCCGACGCCTACATTACGAAAAACGGGCTAATGCAGACGATGGTCACAACTTTTGATGGTGCGGCTCTAAAAATGAAGAAATAGGCTTTGGCGCGCCGCGCCGCGGCGCGGCGCGCCTATTGGGCTACGACTGCTTCGAGGCGGTATCGCATCTGGCGCGTAGATCCTAAGAGTTCATCGCTCGCTCAATAGCGTGTCTCCGATCCTGCCACGCCCAGTAAAAAATGTCGCACTAAGTAACGCCTAAGTGCATGGCGCGACATAGGCTCGAACTAAACTGGACGCTGCCCCACCGCACGCTAGGCCTGTTAAGGCGGCACCCGCCATACCCCTTGCCGCTAGTCTCCCGGACCGCTTCGCCGGCCCATCCTGGCGCGCTCCGTCCCTGCCTCCCCCGCTAATTTTTCCAGCCCCGCCATCCCCTCGCGCGGCAACCCCCACGCTTGCGCTGCCGCCAGCACGCCCGCAACATAATCCGCGTGCAGCCTCCCCGGCCCGGCGTTCGCGCCAAAATAGACCATCGCCCGCTTTGCCCCGCCCGGCGCAATCACAGGCTGAAATGCCTTCACGTATAGCCCACCGCCGACCCCCTCGAACCGGTCGAGCGCGGGAACGTCGGCCAGCGCAAGGTCCCACAACACGCCGTGCACGGTCGCGCGTGAATCGCGAACGACAGTCAGCCATCCTTCGCGCATCGCGGCCAGTCTGTGGCGCATGAGCCGAGCTAACCCGATCGACTTCGAGCGAGGGCAGCGCGTGGCCATGGTCACGACGTCCATATTGGCGCCGTAGGCGAAGTATAGCGGCATAGGTCTAGCCGCTCAGCCGCTCGACCTTACTCACCACCGCCTTGTCTCGAAGTTGGGCGAGCACGGCGTTCAGGTGCTGGATATCGGACACTTCGAGGTCGAAACGGATTTCGCGAAAGTCGGGGCCAGTCGGGTTGAACGCAACATTGTCGATGTTGGCGCCCGTCTCGCCAATCGTCGCGGCGACCGCTCCCAACGCGCCTGGCTCGTTGATCGTGGTCACCAGGATCTGGGTCGAAAACAGCGACTTCTTGGCCTTGTCGAGATCCCACCGCACGTCGAGCCATTGCTCAGGCTTGTCGTCGAATTCGATCAGTGCGGGCGAGTGGATCGGATAAATCGTGATCCCCTCCCCCGGCGTGCGAATGCCGATAATTCGCTCGCCCGGCACCGCCCCGCCCTTGGGCGCGAAACGAACCGGCGTGTTCCATTCGACGCCGCGCACCGGCAGCGCCGAATCTTTGCCCGGCACGCGGAAGACGAGATCGTTCACTTTGGCGAGGCCAAACCAGCCACTCTCGTTGGGCGCGAGCGCCGGTCCGGCCTTTCGCTCCTCCTGGAAATCCGGGTAGATCGCCCGCACCACATCGGCGGAATAGAGTTCGCCTCGACCAACAGCGATGAACACGTCGTCAATCGAATGGCGGGCGAG
>JAYTRP010000734.1:0-2627 GCA_043746145.1 Hyphomicrobiales bacterium
GAGAATGTTGACTGTTCAAAACAATTCGTGAAATCGGTTGCGACTCATCATACCCGTATCGCATCAGTACTTGCGAAATCGACCCGCTCCCGCATCGACGAGGCGCACGGCTCTCGATTCACGAACCGGTCCATTGCGCCTAGATGCGGGCAGTTTCGCCAGTCGACTGACGCTCACGCTTGCGCCGCCGCAAATCACCAGACCTCACCGGCCTCAGAGCGTATCCGCGATCGCCTCTTCAGGAATGGCCCAGTTCCGGGCGCGCTTGGCGAGGCGGTACAGGGTGCCGATCAGTCCCGGCAAAGGCCGCCGCACCGTCGCAATCTTGCGGACGTGATCTGGCACTCGCCAGGTCGCCGTGGAACCGTTGTGGAAGAAAATAATGTCGCCGGGGCCAAGGCGGCGCTCTGTCGCATTGCCGGGGGCGGCGTTGGCGCCTTCGGTTAAAAAAACCTCGCCGTCGAGGATGGTGATCGTTTCGTCGAAATCATAGAACCAGTTAAAGCGGCCCGCGCTGACCCGCCAGACGATCAGTCGAGTGGAGCCGTCGCTTGTCTGGTCGATCTGCGCCGCGGCGGCATTGGGTTGACCGTCAAGTATCCAGCCGGCCTGAATCGGCGCCGGTTTAAGGTTAACCGCTCGCGGGTCAAGCATCGAGACATGGACGTTCGCATGTGCGAAATCTATACGCTGCTCCACATAACTTCCCACGCCTATCAGCGCTACAGAAAGTCCGACAATTAGCGCCCAGCGGCTCGCCATCCAGTTTCCTCCTGCTACTCCATGTGTATTATTCTGCTACATCGGTGAGAACAACAATAAGTTTCAAGAACATTCCGTGAATCCAAGGTAATGTTTAATACCTGTTAGATTTGTACATAGTGGAGCCGCCAAGCCATTCCGCTAGTCCCAGTCCCGGTTCGCGCCTATGCTCTCGATCCTGAACCGGAGCCAAGTGTTGACCTCATCCCCACCCTCCGCCGGCACGCAAGATTATGTCGGCGATCCCCGCAACGACGACGTGTTTATCTCCGTCAACGGGGAACTCGCGCGACGGCCCGACGCCAAGGTCTCCGTGTTCGATTCCGGCTTCGTGCTCGGCGATGGCGTATGGGAGGGCCTGCGGCTGCACGGCGGAAAGATCGCGTTCCTCGACAAGCATTTCGAGCGGCTTTGGAGCGGCGCAAAAATGCTACGCATGGACATCGGCCTGACCCGTGACGCCCTGCGCGCGCGACTGTTCGATTTGATTGAAGCCAACGACATGAGCGATGGCGTGCATATCCGCCTGATGGTCACGCGCGGGGTCAAGCGCTCGCCCTACCAGGACCCTCGCCTGACCGTTGGTTCCGCCACCATCGTCATCATTCCGGAATGGAAGCTGCCGCGTCCCGAAATGCTGGCGCGCGGGCTGACTCTGTTCACCGTGCATATCCGGCGCACAGGACCCGCTGAGCAGGACCAGAAGCTCAACTCGCATTCCAAGCTCAATTGCGTGCTCGCCTGCATCCAGGCAATTGAGGCCGGCGCGGACGAAGCGCTAATGCTGGACGATCGCGGCTTCGTCGCGACTTGCAACTCAACGCACTTCTTTATCATTAAGGACGGCGAACTCTGGACTTCGGCCGGCGGCTATTGCCTCGGCGGCATCACCCGCGACGGCGTGCTGCGCGCGGCGCGACGCGCGGGCATCCCAGCTTACGAAAAGGATTTCTCGCTGTTCGACGTTTACAGCGCGGACGAGGCCTTCTGCACAGGCACGTTCGCCGGCTTGACGCCGATCGTGAAGATTGACGGGCGCGAGATCGGCGAGGGCGCGCGCGAGGACGCAGCCGACGCTTCGGGGCCCATGACGCGGCGATTGCGTGCGCTCTATAAAGTGCTTGAGGCGGAAGAAGGTCGGGGGCGCAACGCATGATTCCGCAACCCGAGGCGCCCCTTCGCATTGCGATGTGGTCCGGCCCGCGCAATATTTCGACTGCGATGATGCGCGCCTTCGGCAACCGACCCGATTGCGCGGTCAGCGACGAGCCGTTTTACGCCGCCTACCTCGTCGCCACCGATCTTGTGCATCCGATGCGCGAGCATGTGATCGTCTCGCAGCCGACCACTCCGGGCGAGGTCGTGGCCCAGTTGCTCGGACCCGCGCCCGACGGCAAGCCGATCTGGTATCAAAAGCATATGACGCATCACATGCAGAATGGCTTCGATCGCAGTTGGATCGAGTCCTGCGCCAACGCTTTCCTGATCCGCGCCCCTGAAGCCGTGCTCGCCTCCTATTCCCGCAAGCGCGACGATTTTACTCTCGACGAGATCGGCTTGCCCGCTCAGGTCCAATTGTTTTTCCGCGCGGCCGATAAACTGGGTCGGGCGCCACCCGTGATCGACGGTTACGACGTGCTGCAAAATCCGGGAGGCATGCTGCGAGCCTTATGCGGCGCTTTGGGCATTTCGTTCGATCCCGCGATGCTGGCCTGGGCGCCGGGGCGTCGCGCGAGCGACGGCGTCTGGGCGCCGGCCTGGTACGAGGCGGTCGAACAATCCAGCGGCTTCGCCCCGCCTCGGCCCGAGACCACGTTCGATCAATTGCCCGATTCGCTGAAACCGATCGCGGCGGCGGCGCGTCC
>JAYTRP010000735.1:0-8245 GCA_043746145.1 Hyphomicrobiales bacterium
AGGATGTCGGCGTTTCCGTCGCCGTTGAAGTCACCCGTTCCCGCCACCTGCCAGTCCAAGGAAGGCGCGCCGTCATCGGCATAGGTGAAGCCGCCCGAGGCGTTAGTGAACCAGGTCTCCGTTTCGCCGGTCGACGTGTTGCGCCAGAGGATGTCCGATAGGCCGTCTCCGCTGAAGTCATTGGGCGCGCTTGATTCACCGTGTGTGCTGGACTCGAACTCGACGGTCTGGGTGATCGACCCTCATGCGCCAACCAAGCTGCCGGACGACGGATCATAGAGATCGACAGTGAAGCTTTCGTTCTGCCCAATGTCGTTTGGGTCAAGGGACAGAGATATGAGAGAGGGGACTCGGTTTGGTTGGCTCCAAAATTGAGGATTCCGGAGATCGGCCCCACGAAATCGCTTGCGCTCGGGCTGCCCGTACCGAGCACAACCCGCCAACCGACTGCGCCCGATTGCGCTGCGAGGCCGGGGGCATAGCCGAAACGGGCGGCGTCATAGTTGAGATCTACAGGTCCGCCGCTTGCAGAGGCTAAGACGTTCAGAGCGGACTGTGGCTCTGGTAGGAAATCATAGAAATAGACATTGGTTAACCCGGCGCCTGAACTGCCGCCCTTGTTGAGATAAGTTGCGGTGGCGGTTCCCCCCGTTCCCGCGTCACCCTCGGCGCCGTCGACTCCGTCCACGCCAGACGCCCCTGCGCCGCCCGTGGCGACGCCGTCGACATTGGATTGAACGAGGATGAGATTGCCATTGTTGACGAGCGCCGGCCCGCCCGGCGTTGCAATGCCGGTCGCCATTGTGGCGTCGCCTCCCGACTGGCCGTCCTGGCCTTTAGCGCCTTGCGCTCCGTCCGCTCCATTTTCGCCACGCTGGCCATATTGGCCCGGTGCGCCAACGGACGCAGGGTCCACTCCAGGGCTGTAATCATAGATGTTTACACGGGCGAGAGTAACGCTCGCGCCCGCCGACCCCACGATCTCTCCGCTAATCCCTTGAAACGAGCCGTCAGACGCCATGGTCCAGCCGTCAATTGTCAGGTTTGCGCCCATGACAAGCGGTGTGGCGAGGTCAACCTATCCGAGATTGGCTTGGAAAGTAATCGTGTCGCCGGGCGTAGCGTTGGCGACTGCGGCGCGAAGCGAACCCGCGCCGCTGTCATTGGTGTTGGCGACCGTAATCGCCATCGTGATTTTTCCCGCTGAGCGCCAACTTGGCGGGCTTTCGCTGCTCAACTTCAAACAATATTGTTAGTTGACTCGGAAACGATATTCTCAAGACCGTCTCGGTGGGATCGCTTCAAGCCGATTTAGCCGCCGATTCAATCGGGTGCGCGCGTCTGGCAATCCGTGCAAGGCCGACTTACATCTACGCTGAACCAGCCATCTCGTAAGACAAAGCTAAGCTTTGAAAGATCACTGCGCCGCGAAGTTAGAGCCGGCAGGCCGCAGCAAATAAGCGAGTTTAGATGCGGTCGTTTCGATTGAGCCGAGATCCTCGACTGCAACAGGCGGAACGCTCGAATCCCCTACTTCTCAGGGGTGTTCGGGCTCCAGGGTCGCAATCTTGCAAAACTTGCTTGCCGATTCCGGGTAGAACTTTGTCAGATCCTTTGGACATGGGAAGGCGGATGGGATTTTTGGCGCAGAGACTGCTGAGGCCGTAACGCAATTTCGTCCGCATGCAGGCTTGTGCGCCCATGGTATCGTCGGGCCGAAACGCTGGCCGCGCCCGATGCGCAAATCCTGCGGGACGACCGGCTCGAGACGTACAAGATCAGACCGACTCGCGGGCGGATCTTGGTGATTGCATGGGGAAGCCCGCACTTGATGGCGGCTTCACCGTCGATGTCAGCGCCGTCGAGGCGAGTTTCGGCGTGCGTCTATCAGAATGACCAGCGCCGGGCGCGACGGAAAGGTCACCGTCGGGGCGGCCTGCGCAGGAGGGACGAGCGACCTACACATGCACCCGGAGAGACAAACTCACGTTTTGCTTGGATAGGATCGACTTGCCCATGAAGGCAACGGCGCGGCTATTGACCGGCAAATGTTCCGCTCCATCCTCCACCCCCCAATTTGATCTGGTTGTGAACAATCGGAGCCGACAATACGGACGGCAACCCCATTCTTGTAAACATTGGGACGTTGCTTGTAGCTTGGGTATTTTTCAATATGATTTCTACGCCGCTTCCCGTTCGACAAGCGGACACGTTACCGGTTAGCCAGAGTGCGCCAGCCTTTTTAGCTGAAAAGACAAGACCATTGGCTCCGTCGGCAATTGAAATAATCATTGGCTTGCCATCGTTTTCAGTCGTTTCCTGCCATCTTCTTTTTACATTATTTGCTTTGATTTCACCGATGTTTTTAAAGCATTCGGCTTGTGCAACGGTGCAATCACCTAATATTAATAAGCAAATAAGCAGCTTGACACTAGCTCGAACCATGTCGACCTCCAATCGGATATAACCTGGCCAAAGGCGTTAGAATTAGCTCGCGAAGCCAAGGCTTACGAGGGCAATGCCGGTTCGTTCACTTTGTTCCTTCCGGAACATAGCCGACGTCGTTCATTCCCGTGGAACGCTAGATGACACTGAAGCGTAGATGAAGGCTGTAGAGGACTCTTGCGCCTGTTCGCCCCTTCCTCGATCTCACCCTTCAAGAGGGATGCGGAAAGACCACAGGACCAAACGACGTGTCGCTGTTGATTACAACACCGCAGGCTAACTCGGCGAAAAAAGCGCGTCACTATCGATATGACCGAAGTCTGCCGATTCAACCGCAATGCTCACCGGACACGGCCTCTCCACTTCGCTAACGATCGCCACTGCCGCCCAAACGTGATAATCACGCCTCACTTGAGCCCGGCGCCGATCTCCGAAAACACGCCGCTCATACGACCTCTTAAGCCCGTAAGTATTGTCGCCGATGCGACGGCGATTGGCGAGCCGATGAGTCCATATTCTATCGAGGTCGCGCCCGTCTCGTCGCGCGGAAAATTTTGAAGCATCGCCGCAAGCTATCCACGCCTCGTCTGGGGTTCCGCCTCATTCCCGTGTCATTTACTTCCAATAGCTACAAACTTTCGTTAATTAGGTCTCCGTTTCGAATTCGTCGTTAAGTCGCGACTAACGACGAGACCCAGGACGCCTATCGATAAAAGGTGCGATGTCCTCCGGCCCGGATGAAACGAAGCGTTTCTGGTCAAACTGAAGCCGAGCGGCGCCCACGACGCGCTAACGCCAAGCCGTTGAACGGCTCTGCAACCAGCACGCCTGTCGAGGTCCTTAGCAAGCCGGTGTAGTTGCTGCACGGCTGGCCAGATGACGCGTCTACATGGGACCGCGTCGCGCCAGTGCTCGCGGCGAGCGGATTGCAAGTTATCGTGCCGATGTTCCGTGGCTTTGGCGGCACTCGTTTTGTGTCCGACTCGGTTGCCCGGACAGGCGATAGCGCCATCTTGGCGTTGGACGCTATCGCATTGATTGACGCGCTTGGCGTCGATCGGCTTATGGTCGCGGGGCGCGACTGGGGTTCCAACACCGCCGAAGCGCTGGCGGTGGGCCGGCCCGAACGGGTCGAGCGCATGGCGATGCTCAGTTCCCCGCCCCGGTTGGGCGGCGTGCCGACGCCGCCGTTCGACCAAGCACAACGGCAACGGCATCACTGGTTCATGGCCACTGCCCGCGGCGCGCGTGCGGTGCGTGACGATCGCGTGGGCTTTGCGCATATTCATTGGGTCAACTGGGCGCCGCCGGGCTGGTTTGACGAGGCGACATTCCAGCATGTTGCGCGTTCGTTCGATAATCCCGATTGGGTCGACGTTTCCCTTCATAGCGATCGCGCGCGTTGGGACGAGGCGCTGCCTGACCCTGACAGCCGGTGGCTCGAGGAGAAAGTCAAGGCGACCCCCACGCTGTCATTACCAACAATGTACATACAAGGCGACGCCGACGGCGTGAACCCGCCCTCTGCTTCTAGGAACGCGCCAAGCAAGTTCACGGGGCCTTTCGCTCTCGTCCAACTCCCCGCTGCTGGCATTTCCCGCAGCGTGAAAATCCCGATGCGGTTGCGCGCTGCCTGCTCAATTTTTTCACTGGCGATCCCGCCAATCTCGCTGACGCCGCCAATAGGAATTCTGTTATGAAAACGGCCATTCCAATGCTCGCCGGCCTTGCCGCAGTCGGCCTAATCGCAGCGACGGCGGTTGGCGTCGCTCATGCCCAGACGCGTCACGGGCCTTTGACCCAAGTTGCGCAATTCGAACGTCAGGCAACGGGAGTCGCCGTCACCGCGAATGGCCGCCGGTTCGTCAACCTCCCGCGCTGGACTGATGACGCACCGATCTCAGTCGCCGAGGTGATGAAAGACGGTACGCTCAAGGCCTACCCCGATGAAAAATGGAAAAGCGGGCGCAATGCCCGCGCTAACGCACTGTCGGTCGGCGACTACTTTGTTTGCGTCCAATCAATCGTGCCGGATGGTCATGGCAATCGGTGGGTGCTCGATCCCGGCGCGCCGGGCAACGAGAAAATCCTGGAGGGCGCGCCTAGGATCGGGAAGATTGATCTGGCGACCAATCACGTGACAAGGGTTATTCCTGTGCTATTGAATGTCGCTCTGCAAGGAACTTAGCTGAACGACATTCGATTTTTCGCCTCATGGAAAAATCGGTTATATCACGGATAGTGGGACGCGAGGCGCTATCATCGTCGTCGACCTGGAGACGGGCCAGAGCTTCCGCGCGCTCGACGGCCATCCCTCGACGCAAATCGACAAGAGTGTAAAGGTCGAAATCGATGGTAAGCTGCGGGTTCGCCCCGATGGACGCCAACCCGCGTTCTCCGCGGACGAGATTGCGATTGCCCGCGATGGCAGGACGCTTCTTTGTCAGGCGCTGACTGGCGATATGCTCTACTCGATCGACACGAGCAAACTGCGTCCCGAGGTCAGCGAGGCCGACGGCGCCGCGGCGATGAAAACGGTGGCGCGCACGCATGTCGCCGACGGGCTGTGGATGAGTAAGGCGGGCGTACTTTATCTCACCTCGCCAACGGATTGCTCAATCAAACGGTTGGCGGGATCGTCAGTTGAGACAGTGCTGACCGACAAACGACTGGGCTGGCCTGATACCTTCTCCGAAGGCCCAGACGGCATAATATACGTGTCCGCCAGCCCTATCCAGGATACCAATTGGTTCAAGCCAGGCGCGCCGCCCTCGATCGCTACGCAGTCTTTCTCCTTCACGCCGAGGGGCAACCACTCGTGAACGCCCGACAATGAAGTGAGTGAGCTTTTTGAGAGCCACTCACGGCCTGGGGATGAAAAATTATTCCCCCGCCACGCTTCGTGTAATTTTGCGAAGTTCTGGGATTAGCTGCGTTTGTGGCTCTCATGCCCGCCTTTGCGTCCAGCGGCTGCGTCGCGTTCGGGATTATTGGCGAAGTTGTTTGGATCTTTCTCCTTCCCGGCGCCGACCTGATCCTGCGAGAGGTTCTTTTCCCCACTCGCCGATTTCGAGGCTTCCTCGGAATGTTCCTTGATCTTGCTGGCGCGAGTCTCCGTCGCGAAATCCACAATCGACCGTTTGCGCGCCTTGCCGCTGTGGATCAAAAAGGGTTGTCGGGGGTTTACAATTTGCAGACATCCATGTCCCAACTGCCCATGACGGAAATCAACATGATCAAAGCTTTCGGTTACGCGACCCATCATTCCTTCACCAGCTTGAAGCCGTATGAGTTCGAACGTGAGGAACCCGGCGGCAGCGAGATCGTCCTTGACGTATTGTTTTGCGGTGTGTGTCACTCCGACATACACCAAGCCAAGAACGAGTGGTCCAATACGGTCTACCCCTGCGTGCCTGGCCATGAGGTCGTCGGCCGCGTCCGCCAAATTGGCGCACAAGTGACTCGTCACGCCGTCGGCGACATCGTGGGCGTGGGATGCATGATCGACAGTTGTCGACATTGTGAACCCTGTCGTTCGGGCGATCAGAACTATTGCGAAGGCCCGAATAGTTGGCTTTCGACCTACAACGGTCCGATGATTCCCGCAGCCAAGGCGCCGGGCCGCAAGAACACTTATATTTGCGATAACACGTTCGGCGGCTACTCCGACGTGCTGGTCGTCAAAGAGGACTTTGCCCTCAAAATCCCCGCGACGTTAAAGCCTGAGGTCGCCGCGCCGATCCTGTGCGCCGGCGTCACCACTTATTCGCCAATGAAGCATTGGGGCGTGAAACCAGGTCACAAGGTCGGCATCGTCGGCTTCGGGGGCTTGGGCGACATGGCCGCCAAACTCGCCAAGGCGATGGGCGCCGAAGTCACCGTGTTCACGACTACAAAGGAGAAGCTGAACGAGGCCGAAAAAATCGGGGTGACGGGGGTGCTTGAAACCGACAAGGCAGCGTTGACAGGGCTCAAGAGGAGCTTCGATTTTATCCTCTCAACCATTCCCGAGAAGCACGACATCAATCCCTTCATCGAGCTGCTGAAACGCGACTGCACGATCTGCGTCGTCGGTGCGCTCGAACCGCTTGCTCCGGTCAACAATCAGGAGGTCGCCTTTCACCGCAAGCGTGTCGCGGCTTCGTTGATCGGCAACCTCGCAGACACCCAGGAAGTTCTCGACTTCTGCGCCGAACACGGGATCGGTCCAGACATCCAGATCATTCCCATCCAGGAGATCAACGAAGCCTATAAGAAGGTTGAAAACGGCGATGTTCGTTTTCGGTACGTCATCGATGCGGCGTCGTTCAAGCAGGGCTAACCCTCGCTGCATAAGAAACGAGCGCAGGATGGTGGGTTAAGAGGCTGCGGCTATGCCTCTTTTACGATGCCTGCCATTAAATCGCGCTCGCTGAGATAAATGTGAGCCGACTTCACCACCATCGCCAGCGACCCGTCGGCCTATCGAGCTGCATCGCGACGTGCCGTTGTAGTTCGGCTAGTTGCACAAGATTGCCGAAACCCTTCTTCCCGAAATCGATGCTATGCGCGTAGACGACCAATTCGAGCTGGCCGGCGCGTAACCAGAAATCGAGCATGCTGACGCAAGGGATGTAGGTCGTATCGGTGAGCGGTTCGAACATGGTGATCGCCGCGTCGCTTGCGGTAGGATTGCGCCGCAATTTCTGGATGACTTCGTCGAGTTGGTCGCGTCCGCTGCCCGCGTAGTCGAATAGACGGCTGGCATAGCTTCTGGCGTCGTTAAGCGCGGACACCCGGGCCTTCTTCGTGAAGTTCGTCCTCATCCACGCGAGCCAATCGGCGCTGGCGTAGCGAGCAATCAGAGCGTCACCGGGATCGGGATGCGCGATATCCAGTGTGACCAGCTCGACTTCGATCAGCGGCAAGCCTTCCCAATCGCCCGGCACGCCATGATTGAGGATCAACCGGGCGACATCGAGCCATGCCTTGCCAAGGGTAGCGGTCCGCAGCGTCGTTCCGCGTTGCGCAGACCGCGCATCAATTTTCATTCGGGGCTGCAACATGTCGCACCGGCTCCCTCGTCGTTGCACGCTTTACACGGCGTTGACGCCACGCTGCTGTTTTACGGTCAACCGGAACTTGTCCCATTCCGGCGCCTCGCCGAAGCGCTCGATCAGGAAATCGATGAAAGCCCGCGTTTTCGCCGCCAGAAAGCGCTTGGAGGCGTAGAGCGCGTGCACGGCGAAGTCACGCGGGGCGTAGAGTTCGAGAACGATCTCCAGCCGGCCGCTTTCGATATCGGGGCCGGCCAGAAACGTCGGCAACAGCGCGATGCCGCGACCCGCCAGCGCCGCCGCCCGCAAGACATCGCCATTGTTGGAACAGAGCACCGCATTGACGGCCACGGAGAACTCACGACCGTCCCGCCAAAGCCGCCAGCGCTCGGGGACCATGCTCTGCCCGTAGCTGAGGCAGGAGTGCCGGGCGAGATCGGCGGGCTCCTGCGGGCGCCCCTGTGCAAGATAGGCTGGCGAGGCGACTAGAACACGGCGGGCGGGAGCAAGCCTGCGCGCGACAAGGCTCGAGTCGGCGAGGTCGGCGATGCGCACGGTCACGTCGAAGCCTTCCGCGATCGGGTCAATGAACCGGTCGTCGAGCGTGAGTTCGACGATGAGATCGGGAAACGCGACCATGAAATCGGCGATCGCCGGGCCAAGATGCAGCGTTCCAAAAGACGTGGGACCATTGATGCGCAACATCCCCTTGAGTGCGCCGCGCGAATTCGCCGCTTGGGCTTCCGACTCCTCTACTCGTCGCA
>JAYTRP010000736.1:0-2607 GCA_043746145.1 Hyphomicrobiales bacterium
CAGACTTGGCTCAGCCGCAAAGTAGTCAGATAATCGGTAAAGCTCTTGCCGCTCATCTTTTGGAAACGACGCGAAAAGGTCCAGGCATTCATGCGGAAACGCTCGGCCATGTCGGGCAGGCGGATGTCTTCGGTGAAATGCTGCACGAGATAGGCGACGACGGGTTGGATCCAGCTATGGTCGGCGCCGTCGCGCGTGGCGGCGAAGGCGGCCGACGAAAGCACCCGGTATTCGCCCTTCGACAGGCAGGCGAGCAGGTTAAAGAACAAGGCGAGCCGTTCCAGCCCCGTCTTCTCGCTCATCGCCTCGACGAGTTCCGCGCCGCGCCGCCGCGTCTCTCCGCCGAAAGCCAGGCCTCTCAACGCCAAGTCGAGGAACGGCCCGATTTCGCCGAGCTCCGGCAGATGGGCCGCAACGTTGCGGACGCGTTGAGGATCGAATTGCAGCACGATGTCGCGCCCGGCTACGATTTCGCCCGGCGCGGTGGTCGAGACCCAATCATGCGGCAGATAGCTGCCGACGATGGCGAGATGGCCGGGCTCGAACGCCTCGATGTGATCGCCGATTAGTGCGACGCCGACGCATTTGCGCACCAGATGGATTTCATATTCGGGATGCACGTTCCAGACGTTGCGCTCCCAGGGGTAGTTGTCGAGCCGCCAGAGAAAGCTCTCGCGCGCATCGGTGACGATGTGTTCGACGATCGGAGCCCTGCCGGCTTTCATTCCGCGCCGCCTTGCGCGAAATGCGCGACCGTGCGGCGGCTCCCCCTCTCAATCAACATCGCCAGCGCTTCCGTCACAAGATTCATGAAACGAGGCTCGTCGGCGAGGTCGGCGCCGAACACTTCGCGCACGCCCGCCAGCGCCAGGCGTTTAGCCCCTTGCGATCGGCGATCGCCTTGAGACGGCTGATGAGCGGATCTCGCACGTCGATCGGGTGGCGCTGCTCGTCGAGACCCGTCACGTATCGCATCCAGGCGGCGACGCGAGCGCCGGACGCGCGATCGGCTGGTTGGCGGCGAGCCGCTCGCGCACGGGCGCCAGCAGATCGCGATGGTAGGAGGCGAAATCGTCGATCGCCTCGGCAACCGTTTCATAACCGGCGAAGACACCGAGATAGGCGAGCGTCGAATGGCTGCCGTTGAGCAGCCGAAGTTTTGCCAGTTCAAACGGCGCCACGTCGGCGGCCATCGTCGTTCCGCTATCCTCGACGGGGGGGCGGCCGGCGGGAAAGCGATCTTCGATCACCCATTGCGAGAACGGCTCGGCGAACACGGGCCAGGCGTCCTCGCAGCCAAGCCGCTCCGCGATGCGCGCGCGGTCTTTGGCCGTGGTCGCGGGAACAATGCGGTCGACCATGCACGAGGGACAGGCGACCTCGCCCTCGACCCAACGGCCGAGATCGGGATCGCGCAGCGCCGCCAGCCACGCTAGCACGTTGTGGGTCTTCTCGCCATTGCTTGGCAGGTTGTCGCAGCTCAGCACCATGAAGGAAGCCACGCCGCCGGCGCGCCGCCGCGCCGGCGGCTCGACGCAGAAGCCGCGCGCGCTTCTCGGCGATTGCGGCTGGCAAGATCATGGCGGATGTCGGGATGATCCTCTTGAAGCCGGCGGCTGGCGGGATCGTAGCAATAGCCCTTCTCCGTCACAGTCAGCGTGACGATACGCACCGTCGGATCGCACATCGCCGCGAGCAGCGCTTGGAGATTTCGGGGCGCGACGAGCAGCCGTCGCAGCGCTCCCATCACCCGCAGAGCCTCGCCTTCGGGCCCGCGCGTCGCGACCGTGTAGAGCCCGTCCTGGGGGCCAAGGGCTTCCTGTGTATCGGCCGAGCGCAGACTCGCCCGTGTGATCGCCCAGCCGGTCTCGCCGGCCGCCCGCCGATCATCGAGATAGACAGCCTGATGCGCGCGATGGAACGCGCCGACGCTGAGATGCACGATTCCGACGAGCGCGGCGGCGACGTCATAAGCGGGGCGGGCGACCTCCCTGTCGAGCCCGGCCAGGCGTGGCAACGAAAGACGGGTCATTTGACCACTCGCGCTTCGAAAGGCCGACACTAGAACAACTCACGCAGCTCTGTCGATTGCGCAGGCAAGTCGTTGGCCACAGCCTCGATCCAGAGGCGCAGATAGGGCGCGAACGCGGTCTCAACGAAGATTCGCACCACGGCGCCCCATTCGAGCCACGATCCCCAGGCGTTGACGCGGCGAAGCTGATCGCCGCGGAGGACTGGGGCGCGTCCAATCAAGTGAGGTCGCCTGAGAGAGGACGGGGCTATGCCGGAACGATTTATAGGGGACAGGGCAACACGCTCGATCAAGCGTTTGTCTGCCACTCGGAAAGTGGCGAGGCAGGGGTAGGTTGAGGATACGTGTAAAAAATGGTCACAAGGCTTGGGATGGCGTGGCTCTGGCGCGCTTGGTGACCTCGCCGACGATCCCTCGGCTGGCCCGGCCGGCAATCTTCTTCTGAATCGCACGGATGCTCAGGTCCGTGGAGGTCGCGAGGACCTCGATTTCGTTGATGACGCGCTGTGACGTGCCGGGCCGCCCGAGGTGCTTGCCGCGCGCCTCGGCGGCCCTCATGCCAGCGGTCACGCGCT
>JAYTRP010000737.1:0-8180 GCA_043746145.1 Hyphomicrobiales bacterium
GCCGCGGCGTCGCCGGCTATCGCGTCGGACACAGCCGTGGAAAGCTGAGAATAGGTCGGGGCGGCCGTCGTTTCGCTCAGCGTCGAGGCGAAGATGTTGACGCCGCTCGTGTTATTAGCCCCAGCGGAGGCGATAAAGGTCGCGGCATTAGTGGAGCCGGTGGTCGGGTCCGCCACCGTGTAGGTAACCACGTTCGCGCCGGCTGGAATGCTTCTCGGATCCGCAAAGATGTAATAATAACCGTTGGCGCCGGTGCTTCCCGGGTTCTTGGCCGAGCCTAATCTCGCGCCGGTGAGCGGATCGCTAAAATCGGCGAAAACCGTCGCCGCGCCGCTGGCCCCGGAGGCAAGCGGCACAGTTCCCGCGACATCCTTGTAAGCGATGCCTGAGATCGCACGCACACCGTTCGGGAACAAGTCGGTAAGATAGGGATAAACATTGGTTTCTCCGCCCGACGACCCGCCAGCGAAGTTCGCGCCGAGGGTAATGGTCGCGCCGCCCTGCAATTCTGCAGTGGTATGGCCGACCCCGCCTGCACTCGCCGTCTGTCCGCTGGTAACCGTATCCCAGTAGGCGTTTGTTATCGCATCATCGACGCCATTGACGGCCCCGATCAGTCCCCCCACGACGGTTGTGCCGGAAACCGCGCCCGTGGAATAACTATTGGCGACGCTCGTCGCTCGTTCGACATTGCCTTCCAACCCGACGAGTCCCCCGACATCGGTCGTGCCTCGCACCGCGCCGGTCGCGAAGCTGCTGTCAATCGCGCCATTATTGAAGCCGACGAGGCCGCCGACATTGGTGATTCCGCTCACGCCGCCAATCGCATAGCTGTTCGAAACTGTCCCGTTGTTTTGTCCAACGACGCCGCCGATCGACGTATCGCCAGAGACAGGACCATTGAAGAATGAAAAGCTCACGACTCCCGAATTGAGGCCCACCACGCCGCCGGCGGTTGTCGTTCCAAATACGCCCCCGAACCCGAATGCGCCGGTCACGTCGCCGTCGGCGCCGTAGTCCACGCCTTGAAATACAAAATTCCCTTCGCCGGGATTATTCTGCCCGACGACGCCGCCGACCGAGGCGTTGCCGACAACGAAGCCCGCCGAGCCCGAGTTGACGTAGCCGTGGTTCTGTCCGACCAGACCGCCAACAGCGTCATCACCTTGCACATCGCCGGAAGCAAGGCCGCCAATAACACCCCCGGAATTAAAGCCGACCAGGCCCCCAACGCTGTCGCCAGCGGAAGATGATCCAGTGACATTGGCTAAGCTGAAGTCGTTGTTCAAAAGCCCAAAATTGGTTCCAACCAAGCCGCCGATGTCCGAGCCCGTTCCGGCGACAGAGCCGCTGGAGCCGCTATTGACGACGAGTCCGAAGTTCTCGCCCGCCAAAGCCCCAACGCCAGTAGCGGAACCGCCATTAACGTTTGCATTCAGAAGGAAGAGATTAGAGACAGTTCCCACGCTGCCCGCTGGCGGGTTTGCCGGCGTGCCGCTGTTCGCCGCGTCCAGGATACCGATGAAACCGACATTATTGGCGACCCCGCCCTGAGTGAGCGACAGATTTTGAATGGAGTGTCCTAGTCCCTCCAAATGACCGTAAAAATCCGGGATGACGCTTGCCGTGTAACTTTGCGCAAGACTAATGTCCCCTGCAAGCGCGAAGTTGCCGGCGGGGTTTGCCGTCAGTTGAGCGAGATCGGCCTCCGTGCGCAGCAGCGGAAAGTTGACGCCGTTGAGCGAAACCGCGCCGCCTGCGCCTGTGAAAGTTAAAGAGGCGACCGGTTCGCCGGTCGCGAGCGTCGCGAATTGCAAAGAGCCGAGTTGAGCCGATCCTGCGGCCGTCTGAGTTGTATCGCCATAGATGAAAGCGATTGTCCCTGCGCCCTGTACCGTAATGCTCGCATTGACAATAATATTGCTAGACGCATCCAGCGTCAGCGTCGTGGCGCTCGACCAGCTCACACCATCGTTGACAAGAATATTGCCTGCTGTTCCCGCCGCGCCTTGGCTGCTTTGAATCGTTATGTTTGTGGTGGATAGCTCCGCCGACAACGCCGCGCCGGTGATGTCGCCGCCCGACGAGGCGATCGTAAAGTCGGTGGGATCGATCAGCCAGGAGCCGGTGAGCCCATGCGGCCCGGTAGTGTCGACGTCGACGCCACTAAGTTGCACCGTCTTGCCCGAGGTCTCGACCTTACCGCCATTGCCAGCAAGCGCGCCGCCGCGGGCCGATATCCCACCCGCGACATTTGTCGCCCCGTCCGACCAGACTGTCGCCAAACCGCCGGCGCCGCTCATTAGCGCATCCGCGCGCAATGTGCTGCCAGAGTCGATCGTTGTCGTTGCGGAGTGTCCAAGCGGGCCGATACCCCGTGCGTTGCCGCCGACTGCAATCACGCCGCCGCCGGCGCCGCCGGACACGTCAATTTTGGTTGCTTTGAGCTTTACGGAACCGACGGCGGTAAGCGCGACCGAACCGCCCTTACCCGATTGGCCGCGCGCCGCGATTCTTGCGTTCGTCAGCGCAAGGTCCCGGCCATAGGCGTAAACGGAGCCGCCTGCGTTGTGGCCCGACGCGCCTAAGGCGCCGCTCACGGCAACGTTGCCCCCTAAGCCGCCGTCGAGAATGATCGAGCCGCCGCTCGCCCGCGCAGAATGAGCAGACGCGACGCCAGTCAGGTTAATGGCGTTGCGCACAGCGTTAGCTGCGGTCGCCGCCTTGATCGCCACCAAGCCGCCGGCCGCCTTGACCTTGCCGGATACATCGATCAGCGCCTTGCCATCCGCCGTCTTCGCTTTGGTCGGAAGCGCGACTTGCAGGAAGCCATCCCCGTTGGGATCAAGCGTCGCCTGCTCGCCGGAACCTAGCGCGACCTTGCCAAGCGGCGCCGAAATCACGCCGGAATTGGCGACGCTGCCGCCGAGCAGTCCGACAAATCCGCCGGGCGCGGCAGTGATAACGCCTGCATTGCTGACGGCTGCCGAGGCGCCGCCCCCCGTGAAACTCAGTTTGCCTTCGTTGAAATTCTTGTCCGTGATTCCCAGAGTCGCGGCTACAAAGCCGCCGCCGACATTCACGGCGCCCGAGGAAGTGATCGCAATGCCGTTGGGATTGACGAGATAAACCTGACCCGTTGCGCCAAGCTTGCCGGCGATCGCCGACGTCGTCGAGCCCGTGACGCGATTGAGAACCGCCGAGGAGGCGTCAGGTTGGACGAAGGAGACGCTATTTCCACTTCCAATCGAGAAACTGTTCCAGTTGATGATCGCGCGCGGCGTCGTCTGGTTGACGGTCATCGCGCTGCTGGACTGGGTGATGGACGCCGATCCCGAAGCTACCGAGCCGTGCGTTGGCAGAAGTGTCTGCGCGGCACCCTGTGAGGGGAGCGCGATTGTCGCGGCGAGAAGAGACGTCGAGGCGAGAAGCGCGTTTCGTAGACAAGAACCCTCGCGTATCATCGTCTTTTCCTCGCGGGGTCGCCCAGTATCTTTGCGGAATTGCCCATGTCGGATCAAAACCTGATCGCAAAGGACAGATTGCCTCTCCAGCCCTCGCGTTCCGCCGGCTCGTTAGAGACGTAACGGGCGAGTTCGAGAGCCAGATCCGCGCCGACCGGAACAGTCTTCGCACTGAAACTCGTGCGGGCGCCGATCCCCGCCGAGCCCACGTCTATCTTCGCTAACTGCACGGCAGTCGCCTGATCGATGACGCCGATCCCCGCTGCGCCGAACACATAGGGCTCGACCGCCAGAAACGAACCATTGATCGGCGCCGTAAAGGTGCGCCCCAGTTCCGCCCGGGCAAACACGCCTTCATCGACGATGAACGTTCCGGTTGGGAAACCCGAGACTGCGTCCGGGCCGTCGAGCGAAAATTGTTCGGAGACCATCAAAGGCTGGCCAAAACTGGTCTGCCCCGCTCCCAGAAACGCCACGTTGAACGCCTGCGGCAGCGGTTGGGCCCAATGCAGGTTTGCATTCAGCTTCGTGAACTCCGGCGAGGCGCCAGCCTGCGAAAGCGGTACAGAAGAGCCGGATCCGGTGCGCCCGCCAAGGCCCTGCGACAGAACGCCCGACGATTGTACGCTCGAGCCTCCGGACAGGGACGTAAGACTATCCGCTCGCAGCCGCCCTACGACATAATCGTCCTTGTAGAGGTTCGCCCCAAAACCATCGGCGACCAGATATTCCTGATCCCATTCCAGGGTTGACGAAAGCGTCAGCGTTTCGTTGCGCGTGCGAATAAGGGGATAGCTCGCCCGCAGGTCGGCCCGCTGGAAGTACCCTGTCGTCGGCGGAATACCTGCGAAGGCGAGGGGCCGCGTCTCCGAATTGGTGTATTCCGGGTTGATCGTAAAGCCGTCCGCTACCAGGGGCAAAACGAAACCACCCCCGAAGACCTGGATCGGCGTGACGCCATTGAACACCTTGCTTAGATCGTAACCGGTCGTGGCGCTGAAGTAGATCTGCTCGCCCTGACCGAATGCGCTGTTGAGTTGCAGGGCTGCGTTATATTCCCAGCGTCCTAGCGTTCTGGGGAGGTTGTTGTCCACGCCGACGCTGCCCGACACCAGCTTTTCAGTCGCCTCCAGTATGAGCTTGGCAGCGCCTATGTTCGCGCCAGGCGTCAGTGTCGAGCGCAACGTCAGACCCGGCACATCCGAGGCCAGCAGAACCCGGCGCTCGATGTCGGCAAGTTTCACGTGCTTGCGCCCAATCAGCGGGGCCATTCGCGCGGCGACCACGCCGCGCTGCCGTTCGGGAATGCCCTTCACCTCTACGCTTTCGACATAACCGTCGATGACGATCAGCTTGAGCATGCCATGCGGGTCAAGCTTCTGAGGCGGCACTACGACTCTGACCAGCGCATAACCGGCCGCGGCATAGGCCGCCTCAAGCGCGTTCGCGGCGCTATAGATATCGGCGACGCTGACCTTTCGGCCGACGAGGCTGTTGGTGATGGTGTCGGTCTTGCCCTTCAGTTCGTCGAACCCATCCACGACGGCGACCCTGCCGAGTGCGAGGGACAGGTTCGCCGCATTGGGCGGCGCAATGAGATCGGGCGCGGCTGGCAGCGCGATCGATGCTGACGATAGCGACGCGGGTCGCAATTGGCTCGGCGTGATTTGGCTGGGAGAAACCGTTTGCGCTTGCGCAGCGGCGCCAGCAACGATCAGCGCACTCGCCGCAATGAAAACGGGGCGACCGGATAGGACAAAGGCCATTGCGTACGGCCTCAGCCTAGTTGCGCGCTGCCAGAAATATCGCATTCGTCGTCGCCGCCTAAACCATGACCAGGCTTATCATCCAATTGGCCGAATAGAAGAACAAGGTCCCGCAATTTGCGGTTCTGGCAATGACGCGTCCGAACTCACCAGAAAGTGAATTAGCCAAGCGAAGGAGTCAATTCTAGGCGGCAAGTTCGCGAAGAACGCACTGCAACGTGGCGCCATGGACACACCTTGGACGGCTTCGACCGCATAAATAATGCAGCCCGATCGCAAGCGCTCGTTCGGCTTGGGCGTCGCCTCGAGCGTCAGGCTTTCTTTGGCGAGCCGAACAGGCGCCATCGCCTTAACGCCGGTAGAAGCGCTGGGCCGCTCTTGCCGTCGATCACGCCGGTATAATAGTCCGCCGATTTCAGCCTCGTCTGAATCGCTCTGACGGTGTCTTGCGTCCATACTTGAGACGATCCGGTCAGTTCGGCCAGACACTCGCCATCGTCGGCGCTGACGCATTCAAGCATTTCGTCAGCGGCGCCTTCCGGATCTTTGGACACAATGCGGCCGACGTCGCGCAAAATCGCCGCCGCCCGATAGCCGCCGGGAAACCCCTGGCTCGCAGCTTTCTTGAACAAGTCGAGCGCCTCGGCGGGATTGCCGCCGATCCCGTCGCTTACAAGCTTTGCAAGGTTAAACGTGGCCCGAGCCGAGCCAAGCTCCGACGCCTTTCGAAAAAGCGCCAGCGCGCGCGGTACATTCTTCTGGACGCCAATCCCGTTCGCGAGCGCAAAGCCGAGATTGATCGCGGCGTCCGCATTATCTTGCGCGGACGCCTTCTCATATAACGCGTAAGCAGACTGGAGATTTTTAGCCACATGGTCGCCGTTCTCCATGAGCGTGGCGAGACTGACCATAGCCCGCGTATCGCCCTCCTCGGCGGCCGTACGGTAGAGCGTGACGGCTTCGGTCTGGTGGCCTGAGGCGAAAGTAGCGCGTGCGAGTAGCGCGATGTAGTGAGCATTTTCAGGGTATTCGCGAACGGCTTGGCCGCATGAACTTACCGCCTGGGCCGCATGCGCCGCGAGCACCGCAAAATCGACCCCACGTACGCTGGCGGTTGCGTCGGACGGATGCGTGGCGAGGCGGTCGCATTCGCTGCCTGGGTCGGTGGCGGTAAGTTGCGCAGAGCCAAGGCTGGCCAAGAGCGCGCCGGCTTCCTGGGCATGCGATCCCTCGGGATAGCGAACGAGATAGAGTTCGGCGAGCGCTCGCTCGCGCGAGCCGAGTGCGAGCCGCCAGAGATCGTCATCGAGCGTAGCGTCTTCACGCGCTGGCGCAGTCGTCGCCTTACCGAGCGAAGGCAATAGGGTGCGCACATCGTCGGCATGCGGCCCTTTGGGAAATCGATCCAGGTAGATAGCTAAGAGATTGCGATCTCGCTGCTGTCCGGCCAATTGCCAGAGCAGGGTTTCCGGGGAGGCGGTGGTCGTCCCATCGCCAGCGAAATAGAATTGCTTCGTGAGCGATGAATTTTCCCAGGGGACCTGTGAGCTGCCAGTCTCGGCGATCACATCCTTGCGCACGTTGATCATCATGCTCGATATGTCCAGCCCCGGCGTGGCGATATGGTCTAGCAAAGCATGCGCAAATGGACTGTTTCTGCCTGTGCCGTCACGTGCGACATTGTCGGGCTGGGTCGCATACGCAATAAGAAAGCCCGGAGCGTTACCGGTGCGCGCCAAGCCTGATGAGTTCAGCGAATTTTTCGAGTTGCCGGTCGGATCGTTGCGACAGGCGTCGAGAAACACGAGATGAATGCCTGACCCGACAGACTGAGCATATAAAATTTCATCAAGAGCGACCGTTTGCGTCTCGATATCCTCGACGCTGCGCAGCTTGGCGTCTATGGGCAGCAGATAATTATGCGCGGCGACCTGCAGGCCATGTCCGCCGAAATAAAATAGCGACACGTCCGCAGTCGCCGCGCGCTCGCCGAACTCGTGAGCTGTACGGACGAACTGCTTGCGATCTGCGTCGATGAGTAGCGTAACTTTGAAGCCCAGTGATGCGAGCACATCCCGCACGTCCCTTGCGTCGTTCGGCGGGTTTAAAAGACCGGGCACGGATTCGTAAGCGCCATTGCCTATCACCAGAGCGACGCGGTTTTCGCTTCCCGCTGCGGCGCCAGCGATTAGAAAGAGCAAGAATCCCCCGAGCACTAGGCGCGACCATCGCCATGCTTGAGACATCACAGCCATCTTCCGCATCGTCAACAGCGCCCCGGGACATTTTGCCGCGATTAGTTGCCGCCGTTGGAAATCGAGTCAAGAGGGGGGTTCCGCGGAGCCTCTCGTCGCAGCAGGCTTGATGTCTACGCCGACGTGCAATGGAATTAGACGTTTAATAACAGGTCTCTCTGCTTAGAACGGTGCGCCCAGTCGCATAGTCCGATGGACATGATACGCGAGGGTGGATCGACAAGCCTGTTCCAGGCCTCGCAGCAATGGCCCTTCGAGCACGAGCGCTGGTCGAGAGTCCGCGCCATCAGGCCTCGTCGTCGCAGGCGGCGCCCTTCACGCCGTCCCGTCCGGCAAACCGATCGTCGATTTTGCTTTGATGGGCTGCGCGGACGTTGACGCAGAAATGCTGCCGCCGCTCGATGATCGGCATGGCCGAAGCGGCGCGGTTGACGCAGACAATCATGGTCGGCGGGTCGATCGACAGCGACGCCGCGGTCGTGACCGTGAGCCCGGTGCGTTCCTCGCCAATCCCGGCGGTGATCACGCTAACCCCGCCCGCGACAACCCGCATAGCGTCCCTAAGCGTGTGAACTGACACGGAACCGTCGATTTTCGAGTGCGCGTTCATGCGACAGACTCGGACGTGGGGCCTGGCGCTCGAATCGGCGCCGGCAAGGCGGAAAGCGCGGCGAATACGCCTTCCGCGATGAAGC
>JAYTRP010000738.1:0-8175 GCA_043746145.1 Hyphomicrobiales bacterium
GCCCTCGGGGTCGCGCTCAACATCATCCTGATCGCGGTCTATTTCGGTTTAAATTGGCGTGCGAGCTTAGACCGCGGCTGACCCGCGCTTCCGTCGCCGTAGCGTTGACGGAAAGTAAATTGCTTAATAGCCTGTTTTGGTTAACCCATCTCCATAGTAAACAATCCGCTTGATTTGTAATAAGTTTACCCACTTCAGGAAACTTGTGATTCATCTAGACTCTTAAACTCGGATTCAGTCGGCTCCGCTACAGTTGTATCCATGGTGAGGCCGAACAACAATTTCGGTCATGTAAGTCCAAGGGGCGAGAGCAGCATGAATAATCTTGCAAAACAGGAAGAAACCAGCGCCCGTGCCGAACGAATTGCGAGCGTTCGCCCGTTGTATCTCGAAACCTTGACGATGGTCGAACGCTTGCATCGTCGCTTGCTCGACGTGATCAAGGATGAATTCGACCGCCGTGGACGCTCCGACGTCAATGCAGTACAGGCGCTGCTGCTCTATAACATCGGCGATAAAGAACTGACCGCTGGCGAGTTGCGCACGCGGGGTTATTACTTGGGATCGAACGTCTCCTATAACGTCAAGAAGCTGGTGGAGATGGGCTACCTACACCATGCCCGCTCGCGCGTAGATCGCCGTTCTGTCCGCATCAGCCTGACCGAGACAGGCCGTGAAGTGCACAAGATCGTGGTTAGTCTCTACGAGAAGCACGCGATGACGGTCGAGCAAATCGGTGGCGTGCGCACAGACGATTTTCAGCGCGTGAACCAGTCGCTGTCGCGGCTCGAGCGCTTCTGGACCGACCAGATCAAGTATCGGCTCTGAGTTCCAGAAATCTACTCTTCGTTGCTAAAGGGGTCGCCGTGAGGCGGCCCCTTTCTTCATGCAGGGCGAGGCGCTTGCTCTTGGTCGAAGCGTGGTTGCTCAAGAGTAGGGCGCTCGCCGATGCTGTCAGCTAGCAAGCCGACGCGAACTCGTCCGGCGGGCGCGTAAAGCTAGATCCGACCGGTTCCGCGCACGCTCGTTTAGCAAGTCGCTGGGATCGACAGCGATCGACAAGGCGGTTGCGTCGCGCAAGTCCTGACGGCTCAGGCCGATGTCGGCGAGCGCGCGGTCGTCGAAACTGCCGAGAGTCGTCATCAGTTGACGATGGGCTAGCGCCCGAAGTGGCCAGAGAGTGAGGGCAAACGCCCGCGAAGCCAATGTTTGTAAGGTTTTCATTGAATTTCTCCCGTGCCCACCTTGCCAAGCGGGAGAGTCTGGTGACAGAGACAGTTCTAGGATAAAGGTCAAAACTGTACCGGTACGATTTGCGGACAGTTTCACAGTGGACAATTCAGCAGCCGCGCCGACCCGGGTCGGCTTTGTCATCGCCACGCTGCGAGCCCGCATCGACAGTCGAGCGCTGGGACGCGGCGCACGGCTGCCGTCCGTGCGCAAACTCAGCGACGAACTCTGTGTCTCCCGCTCGACGGTGGTCGACGCCTATGATCGGCTCGCGGCTGAAGGCGCGGTCGAGGCGCGGCGCGGGTCGGGGTTCTTCGTCGCCGCGCCACCGCCTCCGCTCGTGCTCGCCCAATCGCTGCGGCTCGATCCGGCGGTGGACCTGCTCGCGCTGGTGCGCCGGGCGTTGGAAGACCGACCTGCAGTGCTGCAGCCAGCTTCAGGCTGGCTGCCCGAGAGTTGGCTCCCCGCCGCAGGAGTAGAGCGGGCCGTGCGCGCCGTCGCGCGCGGCGCCAACCAGCAGAAGCTGCGCTATGATTCGCCGTTTGGCTTCGAGCCGCTGCGCCGATTGATCGCGGCGCGGCTCGCCGAGCGCGGCGCGCCGATCGATCCCGCGCGCATCGCGCTCGCCGATTCGACGACCCAGGCGCTTGACCTGACGCTTCGCTTCTTCGTGTCGCCCGGCGACCGCGTGGTCATCGACGATCCCTGCTACTACAATCTGACGTCGTTGCTGAGCGCGCATCGCGCGGAGATCGTTACGGCGCCTTACACCCGTGAGGGACCTGACGTAGCGGCGCTCGAAGCCATCTTCGCCGAGCACAGGCCGCGCGCGTATTTGATGCTCGCCGGCCCGCACAACCCGACCGGCGGGACACTTTCAGCCGCGACCGCGCATCGGGTTCTGACGCTTGCCGAGAAATACGATGTCGTCATCATCGAGGACGACATCTACGGCGACTTCGAAGCGAGCCCCAGCCCGCGCCTTGCCGCATTCGACGGTTTCAACCGGGTGGTGCAGGTCGGGGGCTTCTCTAAGACCGTTACGGCGGCGCTGAGGGTCGCCTATATCGCCGGCCGCGCCGACTGGATCGACGCGATCGTGGACCTGAAGCTGGCAACTACGCTCGGCAACTCGGCCTTCGCGGCCGCCGCGATGCACGCCTTCCTGATTGAGGGCGGCTTCCGGCGCCACCTCGATTCGCTGCGACCTCGCCTTGCTTCCGCCACCGCGCGGGCGCTTGCGCGGCTGAGAGCGTGCGGGCTGACGCCCTGGGTGGAGCCGAGCGCCGGCCTGTTCGTCTGGGCGGAACTCCCCGATGGACTTGACGCCTCGGAGGTCGCGCGGGCCGCGCAGGACGACAATGTTTTGTTTGCTCCCGGCCGCTCCTTCTCGGCTTCCCCACGTTGGCGCGGCTTTATGCGCTTCAATGCGGCGGTAAGCGCCGACCCGCGCGTCTTCGAGGCGCTGGAGCGCGCGATGGCCAGAGTTACGTCTCAGCGCCCGGCTTGGTGACATTGCATTAACTCAACGGGCGTCGAACGTCCCACGGACTCTTCCGCGCCACAAAAATGCCCGACGCATGGCTTTCTTAACCAAGAAGCGGGAATGGTGATGAGGGCGCGGTTCGCGGTTGTCGCGGATTGGGCTGCTCATCGCGAGACTACGGGGCGATACATGCGGGAATTTGGGTTCAGGCGATTCGATTGGCGGGCGGGCCTGGGCGCCATTGCGCTTGCGACGGCGGCCTTCAGTATGTTTCCCGCCCATGCCGCATCGCGTGACGACGGACAAGTCGAATGGCGGCAGGGTTATGAGAGCTCCGATCGGCTATCCATATCGCGCGAATCAACCCCGGTGCTCTCGCCTGCGACTGTCGCCGCGACCGAGAACGCGATCACCAAGTATCAGGCGATTGTCGAACATGGCGGCTGGGCCGCGGTTCCGAATCAGACCGAGCTCAGGGTTGGCGCGAAGTCGAAGGCGGTTCAGGCGCTGAGGCAGCGTCTGATTGCCTCCGGCGATCTCGATTCCGTCGCGGGTACGAGTTCTACTTTCGACTCATTTGTCGAAAGCGCTGTCAAGCGCTTCCAGGTTCGCCACGGGCTTGGACCCACCGGCGTCGTCAATGACGCGACCTTCGCCGAATTAAACGTCGGCGCGGATTCGCGGCTGCAGCAACTGCAGATCAACCTCGTGCGGCTGCGTGCGTTCGCTGGCGATCTTGGACAGCGCTTCGTGATGACCAATATTCCCGCCGCGGCGGTGGAGACTGTCGAAAACGGCGTCGTGTACTCCCATCATGTCGCTGGCGTCGGTAAAATCGACCGCCAGTCGCCGATCATGACGACCAAGGCGATCGAGATCAATTTCAATCCGTTCTGGACCGTTCCGCCGTCACTGATCAAGAAAGACCTGATCCCAAAGATGAAGGCGGACGCGAACTATCTCGCCGACGAGAAGATTCGTGTCTTTAGTAAGGATGGTCAGGAAGTCTCGCCCGCCTCGATCAACTGGAACACGGAAGAAGCGACTCACTTCCGTTATCGCCAGGACACGGGCGCCGACATCAACTCGCTAGGCGCGGTCCGCATCAACATTTCCAATCCCTACGGCGTCTACATGCACGACACGCCGTCAAAGGGCGTGTTTGGGGATGATTTCCGCTTCGTCTCGTCGGGATGCGTGCGCGTGCAGGACGTGCGCGACTATGTCGCTTGGCTGTTGAAGGATAATCCGGGTTGGGGTCGTGACCAAATCGACGAGGTGATCCGCACCGGCCAGCGGCTGGACGTGAAGTTGTCGACTCCCGTCCCGGTTTATTGGGTCTACATAACGGCTTGGGCAACGCCCGACGGAGTTGTGCAGTTCCGGCCCGACATCTACCAGCGCGATGGCTCCGGTCCCGGGCCGGTGGCGTCGGCAGTGCCGGAGCAGCCAATCGCTATTCCGCAGGAATGAACTAAAACAGCGGCCGGCTTTACATCAGGCCGGTCGCCCGCATCCGGTAGAGCAGGGCGATCGTCTTGGCGTCGCGAATTTCGCCGCTGTCGATTTTCGCTAGCGCTTCGGCAAACGGAATTTCGACGATTTCGATATGCTCGTCGGCGTCCACCCCGCCGCCCGCGCCGACCCGATCGGCGACGCTGTAAGGCGCCAGGAAGCAAGAGACGATTTCCGACATTCCTCCAGGGCTCATGAACGCGTCGAACGCGTGCTGGATTGTCGCCACTTGCACGCCGGTCTCCTCGAACGCCTCGCGCCGCGCCGCGGCCTCGGGCGTGTCGGAATCGATCATCCCCGCGCAGGCTTCCAGCATTTCAGTCGTGCCGTCAGCGAGATAGGCGGCCATGCGGAACTGCCTAACCAGCAGAACGCATGACCGTGCCGGGTCATACAGCAGGACCGCTGCGGCGCGCCCGAACCGATAGACCTCGTGAGTAACTTCGTACTCAAGGGAGCCGGCTCGGACCGCGGCGCGCGTGCGAGTTAAGCGAAACCGGCCCTCAAACAGCAATTCATCGCTGATGATCTTTACGCTGGTCGCCAAGCAAAGCTCCTATTGGCCGACATTACCCGGCGGGATCGGCGCCGCGTCAGTGGGGAAGAAACGCCGAATAGGCCCCGATCGACCGCCAACGTTGGCGCTGTTGAGCTCAAGCGGCGAATCGGGCGACTGGCCGGTTGGCGCCGACGCTGTCGTTGGCCGGGGCTTGGGACGCTTCTTGGGCGGCGGCTTCGCCACGGGATTGTCGGTTGCGTCCGTCGCGGGGGTCGCCGGCGCGGCCGCCGGATCCGTGTCGTCGAGCGGCGCGTCGGCAACTTCAGGCGCTTCCTTGATCAGCGGCCCGTCGCCTTTGCAATCGGTCAGCCAGAGATCGTAGACGGGATGCTCGATGCCGTGCAGTCCTGGGCTATCGGCGAACATCCAACCATTAAAAATCCGATGCTGGCTCTTGTCGGCCTGGACCTCGGTTACCTCAGCGAAGGCGTCAGTGCGCGGCGCGTCGGTAGCAGGCCTGGAGTAGCATACCCGGGGCGTTATCTGCAGCGAGCCGAACTGAACGGTCTCGTCGATCGCCACCTCGAACGAGATGATGCGGCCAGTTATCTTGTCGAGTCCGGCGAATACCGCAGTGGGATGCTTAATCTTGTCTGCCGCCGCTGAGCCGCAGAACGCTCCCATAAGCGCACAACCCAAGACGAGGGCAGGCAGCCGAAATATTGCTGTCATCGGGTCTCGTTTCAGCGGCCGCGGGCGATCAAGGGCCTGCGATGCCGGGCAAGGCCGGCAAAATCAAGGCGTATCTCTGAAGCCGGGCGTTTCTCAGGAGCCCGGAGACCAGGCTTCATAGTCTCCGCCGCTCTGCTGGCGCGGGCCAGTGCTCAACGTCGAGCCTTTGGGCCGAATGGCCGCAGCCGTCCCCGTCGGATTACCCATATGCGGCGCCTGCCACGCTCGGGCGGTGTATTCTTCCTCTGAGGGCGCCACGTCGGACGTATGATGCAACCAGCCGTTCCAGCCAGGGGGGGTCATCGAAGCGTCGGCAAGACCGTTGTAGATCACCCAGCGGCGACAAAAGCCTAGCGCCGGATCGATCGCGCCGCCTATCGTGCGATAGTAGGAGTTGCCAAATTCGTCGTGCCCTACCAATTCCCCGGTACGGCGAGTGTACAAGAGCGTGCCCAGAGTCGCGCCGTTCCACCAGGTGAAAAATCTTAGCAGAAACAACTTCATGATAGTTGACCGGAGCTAGCGCGCCCGTCGACGCTGGACGCGGCGGGACTATGGCGATCCGGACCGCTTCTGTCCAGCCTCAAGCCGACGCCTTCGCGCGGAGGTTTCGCGCTTCGCTCCAACCAGGAGAAGGCCGCAACCAGCGAGATATTGGGGAGCTACGCGGTCTAAGCGAGCCAGACCGACATCGCGCCATAGCTGGTCCAGCCCAACGCGTATCGCAGGGGAATCGGCAGTCGCAAGGTCACTGCTCCGAAGGTCATCGCGAAGCTGAACCGCATCAACAGGCGACGCAGGTCGAACCGACGCTGGGTCGCCGCGCGCCATGCGGCGAGCGTCGTCGCCAACCAACAAACCGCCAGACCCGCGAACCCCAACGCCGCGATCCACCCGCCCGGGGCGTGCGGCGCTGTTGCAAGGCCCGCCAGCCGCCGATCAGGCAGCACACGACGTAGACGCGCCCAAAATGCGGTGCAGGCGAGGTCGCCTTTGTCGCAAACCCGTCCAGAACTGGAAGGGGCCGACCAGCACGGCGATCGGCGGGACGAGCGTGTGCGCCAGAGACAACGGCGGGAATTGCCGCATGACGGCTTCAATACCGCGGTCGATTTGCAGCCAATGACCCCAAGGCACGGCGGCGAAGCGCAGCGAAAACAGCGCGACCAGCATCGAAAGAAAGATCGTCGCGGCGAAGCCGATTGCGCCCCAAATCCTGCCGACACGAGCTGCGTGCAAGACAAACCCCAAGACGGCGCCCGCAGAGATGCTACTCCGGGAGCCGTAGGACGGTAGGCGCGCCGGCGACCAGCCGCGGCCTATTTTGCGGTACGACCGCCCGCGGTTGGCTTACGCGCGGCGACCGCCTTCGGCTTCTTGGTGGATTTGGCTTTGGCGCGTTTTCGCGAGGGGGCAGGGAGCGCGGCGGCGTCGATATCTCCGTAGGTTTTGAAGCGCTCAACCGTGCGCATGACTTCGTCATCGGACAGGATCGCGGGGCGTCCCGCCGCGATCGCCATGTAGTACATCCGCGCGAGGTTTTCGAGTTCGATCGCGCGGCGCATGGCGCCGGCAAGGGTCGAGCCCGTCGTCAGCGCCCCATGATTGCCCAGCAGCACCGCGTGCCGATCGCCGAGTCCCTCCACGACCAGATCCGCCAGTTCCTTGGTGCCATAGGGCGCGTATTTCACGCATCTGACGATCGAGCCGCCGAACAGCGCGATCATATAATGCGCCGCGAGAATTGGCTTATGAAGCATCGCCAGTGCGGAGCAGTACGGGGGATGAAAGTGGGCGATGGCGCCAACGTCGGCGCGCGCGCGCATGATGTCGAGATGGAAGCGCCATTCCGTCGAGGGTTTAACCGGGCCGGCCCAGGCGCCGTATTCTCCCGCAAGCGGCATCGCCGCGATCATCGGCGGCTTCAGAGCGTCATACGGCACGGCGCTTGGGGTGATCAGCATTTTGTCGCCGATCCGCACGGAGATGTTGCCGGCGGTCCCAAGATTTAGCCCAGCGGCGTTCATCGTGCGGCATTGCGCGATGATAGCCATGCGAAGCTCTTTTTCCCGAACCGCCATTTGCTGCACCCCGCCCCGCTTGAGGTGAGATGTCATAAACGCGTGTCATAAAATTGTCATAAAAGATTTCCGCCTTACACCTTGCGTTATGCGAGGGGGGCGTTGAGGAGAGGCGGCGTTGAGGCTAAGGAAAAGAAGAACCTCACCGGACGCCTTGCATGTTTCGACTCGACGAGAAACTCGCCCGTATTCACGCCGGCGAGTACAAGCGCCGCGATTTTATCATCGCCGATGCAAAGGACCCCGACATGGGGCCCGGTCTGCATGCCATCGGATTATTGCGCGAGCCGGACGGAACTACCCGACGCCTGCGCACGCGCGCGGAATTTCTTGATACGATCGTTGCGGTGATCGAACAGGGCATTGTCGATGTGATGTTGGCCTCCGTCTCCAACATCGAAGCGCTGGAGGCGCGTAGCGCTTTCTCTGGTTCGACCGTCAAGCCCGCGTTTCGCGCCAACGACACGACCGACATTTGGCGCCACCGCGGCGCCCGGCATCACGAGTCGCCATCGCGCCCGTTTCGCACGGCCTCGCTGGCTCGCGCGCGGCTGCTGACTGACCTCGGGCTCTACTCGATGACTTTTAACAACGTGATCGACGCGGACGTCGCCTCGCTGCATGCGTTCGCG
>JAYTRP010000739.1:0-2596 GCA_043746145.1 Hyphomicrobiales bacterium
GTGCTTGGAAGCGGCGCGGCCGGCTTCCGCGCTGCGGTGGAACTCGCGCGGCGAGGGATCGATGTCACGATCGCGACGCAGAACCTGTACGGCGGGACCTCGGCCTGTTCGGGCTCAGACAAGCAAACCTTGCACACAGCGTCCAGCGGTGGGCGCGGTGACGATTTTGAAGCGCTGGCCACAGCCCTTGGCGCGGGCGGCGCGATGGATCAGGACACGGCTTACGTTGAGTCTGTCGGCTCCCTGCGCGCGCTGTTCTCGCTACAATACTTGGGGCTTCCGGTTCCGCTCGATGGGCTGGGCGGTGTGCTGCGTTATCAGACCGATCACGACGAGGCGGGTCGCGCGACCTCATGCGGCCCGCGCACGTCGCGCCTGATGGTTCAGGCGCTCGCGCGCGAATCGGCCAAGTTGGGCGTGCCGCTCGTCAATCGATGCGTTGCCGCAAAAATCCTGTTTAAACTTGGTGCGCCTCGCCGCGCCGGCGGATTGATTGCCTTTAGCGCCGCCGATCGCACGGTCAACAACCCCCACGGCATCGCGGTATTTACGTGCTCTTCGTTGATCATCGCCGCGGGTGGCCCTGGTGAACTCTATCGCGACAGCGTCTATCCCCGGCATTGCTTCGGCGCGCTAGGTCTTGCCTTGGAAGCGGGAGCCGAGGCCGTCAACCTCACGGAAAGCCAGTTTGGAATTGGCACGCCCCGCAACGGCTTTCCCTGGAACCTATCGGGCTCCTATGCGCAGGCGATGCCTTATATCTTCAGCCGCGATGCAAGGGGCAGCGAGCATAATTTCCTCAGTGCCTACTACCGCACGACGCAAGAGATCGCGTCCAATGTTTTCCGCAAGGGGTATCAATGGCCGTTCCACGCGTCGCGCATGCTCGAATTCGGCTCCAGCCTGGTTGATCTCGCAATCTTCCGTGAGACACAGGCCGGGCGCTGCGTATTCATGGATTTCAACCGCAATCCCGAGCCCGTGGCGGGCGACGCGTCATTTTCGCTCGATCGGCTGGACCGCGACGCCCGCGCTTATCTCGAGAACAACGATGCGCTGGCGGCGACGCCGATAGAACGCTTGGCGCGAATGAACCCGCTCGCGATCGAACTCTACAAGCGATACAAGAAGGACATCACGCGCGATCCGCTCGAATTCGCGGTGAACAACCAGCACATGAACGGTGGGCTCGCTGTCGATGTCTGGGGCCGTACCAGTTTGCAAGACTGTTACGCGATCGGCGAGGCGGCGGGCACGCATGGCGTGACGCGGCCTGGCGGCGCCGCGCTGAACGCGGGCCAGGTGTTGGGCCAGCGCTGCGCCGAACATATCGCCGCCCAATTTAACGAAGACGACGACGTTACAGTCCAGGTCATGGGTATCGAAGCGATCGTCGCGGCTCTGGAAGCCGCGCAGGGTCTTTCGCTGCGCGAGATAGAACGCGATGTTCAGGCGCGCATGAGCGACCATGCAGGGTTTGTTTGCTCGGCAGAAGGCGTTCGTTCAGCACTGGCGGCGGCGCGCGACCTCAACGCGAGAATCCGTAACCATGGGATAAAACTCGGTCGTCCCGAGGACGCTGCGCGAGCGACGCAGTGGCGACAGATGGCGCTGGTCTCCGAAGCCGTGCTGTTCGCGCTCGACGCCTATCTCGAAGCCGGCGGGGGCAGTCGCGGCTCGCGCGCTATCTGCGATCCCTCGGGCGCGCTGGTTCCAACTACGCGCGACGGCCCGCTCGAGGCGTTCCGCTTCCGCACTGAGCGGATTGAGGATCGCGCGCGCAAGCTCGTGGTGCGCTACGCCGACGGCGCTTTCTCCAGCGAGACGCGCGAAATACGCCGGCGCGACGAGGATCGACCCGCCTATTTCGAGCGGGACTGGGGCCGATTTCTCTCCGGCGCAATCTACGCGGATAAGCCGGATTAATACCGTCACGGCTTCAGGAACAGATCGCCATCGGCGGCGTCAACCACGAAATCCTTGCCGGTCTTGCCGTCCGAGGCGCGCGTGCGCGGCTCGGCAAAATGGACCTTGGCGGGCGGTGCGCCGGGAGGGTTGAACACGGCGGCGCCGTGTTCGTATTCGCGGCGATAGACGCTCTCGTCGACCTTGTGCGCAGGCGGGCTGGTCGCATGGCCGAGGCTGTGCTCCCAGAACGGGTACCAATCATGGGTGTGGTTGAGCGTCTTGGGCGTGTTGGGGTCGGCAAACAGGGCGTAGCCATCCGACAACGTCAACGAGAGCGTCGTGACCTCGCGCATACGTTTCAGATCGTCGCGCCCGGTGTTTTCGTACCAACCTTCAAGCAGCGGAATGGCGGGTTTGTGCAGATGGGTCTGCGCCCAGACAAGGTCGGACGCCGCCACATGCCAATCGGAAAAGTATTTGGCGCCGAAGCCTTCCATGAACATGCCGTTGAGATAAGGCGCCGTTTTCTCCGGCTTTCGGTTATTGGTGTTCGCGACCAGAATCGCGTCTTCGCTGATCGCCGCGCGCACCTTCTTAATCAACTGTAGGCGGTAGCGGCCGTCCGGGTCGACGGGATCGTCAGCGAGAGTTTCGCTCCACCAATCGAACATGCAGCCGTCGAATACGC
>JAYTRP010000740.1:0-2595 GCA_043746145.1 Hyphomicrobiales bacterium
GCTTTCCCCCTCGTCGGGCTCGACTAGTCTTTCTACTACGGACCGTCTGACCGGCGGCCGCCCGGCCAATACATCGAATTCGGCGACGCCCGCGGCCGCTCCGGCTGACGGGCAAGCCGGAGCAGCGCCGTTTGGCGGACTTGCTAGTCAAGCGCTTGGCAATGCGTTCGCTGCGTCGGGCGGGGGGGCGAACGGCGCCAATTCGCTGCTGCCGAACCTGCGCATCACCGCCGACGTCGGCGACAATTCGTTGCTCATCTACGCAAACGCGACGAATTACAAAATCATCGAGCGCACGCTCGCTCAGCTCGATCGCCCCAAGGTGCAGGTCGCCATTGACGTGACAATCGCCGAGGTGACGTTGAACGATCAGCTGAACTACGGCGTGCAGGTCTATCTCTCGACCCATGTCGGTTCGCTCGTCAATTCAGGCACTGGCAAGACGCTGTCGAACGCAGATGCGCCGGCCGGCTTTAACATCTTCGCTGGCAGCAACATGACGCCGCGCGCCATAATCAACGCTTTGCATCAGCTGACTGACGTAAAGATCCTGTCGAACCCTTCGCTCGTCGTGGTGGATAACCAGAAAGCCACCCTGGAAGTCGGCGATCAGGTTCCAATTTCGACCGGCAGCGCGACTGTGCTCAGCGCCAATAATGCGGTCGTCAACACCGTCGACTACAAAAACACCGGTATCATCCTGAACGTGCTGCCGCGCGTCAGCCCCGACAATAACGTGCTGCTCGATATCGAGCAGGAGATCAGCAGCGTGCCGCCTGGCAATAATGCCAATCTGACGCCGACAATTTCCGAGCGTAAGGTACAGAGCGAGATTTCCGTCGCCAGCGGACAGATGGTGATGCTCGCGGGGCTGATTAGCGACACGCAGAACACCACGCGTTCGGGTGTGCCGGGGCTCGATCAATTGCCGCTTGTCGGCGGCGCGTTCGGCTCTAGCGCCAAGACGCTCGCGCGCACGGAATTGATCATCCTGATCCGGCCGCAAATCATCCGCAACGGCGCTGACGCTTCGTCGGTCGCTGAGCAATTGCGCGCCAAACTTCATTCCGGCAGGATCGACGCACTGTCTCTGCCCGCCGCGTTGCAGCTTGGGGCACGGCCCATCCAGTGACGCGGCCGCTGGCCGGCCTTTCCATTGCACTGACCGGTTCCGCACTTTCGGTGGCGGTCATTGCCATGGTCTCCAGTGTCGCTGTCGCGGGCGTTCCCGATGGGCTATTTGGAGCGGCGCTCGCTTTTTTGGCGCTGATCATCGCGATCGGCGACGCGCGCACTTTCCGAATTCCTGACCCGCTCAACGCCGGCCTCTTTGTGCTTGGCCTGATCGCGGCCGGCGCGCAAGCCGATGCGCTGGTGGGCGTTACAGTCGCCTTAGCGCGCGGGTTCGGTATGGCAGCCGTGATATATGCATTCCGCTGGCTCTATGCGCGGCTGCGCGGCGTCGAGGGTTTAGGTCTCGGCGACGTCAAACTAGCGGCGGGGGCCGGCGCATGGCTGCAGGTCGGGAGCCTTCCCTGGGCGGTTGAGTTTTCGGCCGTGGCGGGGCTCGTCGTCGCGTTCGTTGCATCCCGCGTATCGACATTTCAGCTCAATGCCGGCGCGCGTCTTCCTTTTGGGGCCTTTTTCGCGCCTGCAATCTGGCTTTGCTGGCTAGCCGAGCGGCTAGGGTGGATTTAGGGCAAAGTTCCGAGAACCCAGTTCGAGGCTCGCGCCTGCGCCTGGGCGATCTCGTCGCGGGTCAATTTGCTGGCGACGCCGTCGCGCATATGCTCCCAAAAATAGCGTCGCTTGGGATCGGCTTGAGCGGCGGCGAGGATCAGCCACACCTCGGCCAGCACGACATCCTGCTTTGCTCCAAACCCTTTGTCGTAAAGCAGCGCCAGGAAGAACTGGGCGCCGGCCTCGTTCTGTATCGCCGCGGCGGTGAACCAGTGGACCGCTTCCACGTAGTCTTTCGGGACCCCTTCGCCATTCTGATACATCATGCCGAGATAGGTCTCGGCGGTCGGGTCGCCCTCGTGCGCGGGCGCTCTGAACCAGCGCGCCGCGGCTACAAACTCTTGCCGCGCATACGCTCTCTCGCCCTCATGTACAGCGCCGGCTTGCGCCAGCGTGTCTGGCAATACTGCCGCCATTAAGACGCAGCCCGCTGCGCACGTCATTAAGATACGCACTATCTTGGACCCACGCATCATCTTGGCCGCTCCCGAGAGCCGGAGGTTTAACGCCAATCGCGGCTGGAGAGAACAACCGCCTAACGAAAGTAGCGTATTCCACCCATCTGGCCTGCAGGCCGAATGTGACGAACGCGCGACGCTGCGATGAATGGCGGCGAGCAAGCCCGTGCGGCGAAGCATCCGACGGCTTAAATAACCGGCGCGTCTCAGGCTGTCCCCGGTCCTGGATAAGGCCCCGCGCTGCCGGCGATCGGTGGTCGTTTCATCATGACGAAGCCGCACCGCTGAAGATGCTCGACGAGACGCTTGGCGACAATGAAGGCCATTATCTCAGCCGAATCGTGAACTCGCTTCCGCCCGCTGTAGCGCAATGCGAAGGCAATCGCGTCGGCTAGGT
>JAYTRP010000741.1:0-2590 GCA_043746145.1 Hyphomicrobiales bacterium
AGAAACCCGATGAGAGCAAGCTGATCGAGGCGGCGATCAACGGCATGATGTCGTCGCTCGATCCCCACACCTCCTACATGGACCCCGATGCCTACCGCGAGATGCAGCGCTCGACCAAAGGCGAGTTTGGCGGGCTCGGCATCGAGGTGACGGAGGAGGAGGGCATGATCAAGGTGGTCTCGCCCATCGACGACACGCCCGCCGCCAAGGCCGGGATTATGTCGGGTGACATCATCGCGGGCATCGACGGCACGGCGACGGCGGGCATGACGCTGGATCAGGCGGTCGACAAGATGCGCGGCCCCATCAATTCGGCGGTGACGCTCAAGATCGCGCGCGGGTCCAAAAAGGATTTGAAGGACTATAAGATCACCCGCGCCGTCATCGAGGTCCAATCGGTCAAAGGCGACGTGAAGGACGGCGACATCGGCTACATCCGAATCACCCAGTTCACCGAGAAGACGGCGACGGGGCTGCATGCGGCGCTGGACAAGATCAAGTCGAGCGTGCCGGGTGACAAGCTCAAAGGTTATGTGATCGATCTCAGGAACAACCCCGGCGGGTTGCTGGATCAATCGATCGAAGTCGTGAACGCCTTCGTCGACAAGGGCGAGATCGTCTCGACTCGGGGGCGCAACTCCGACGACGCGCAGAGGTTCAGCGCGAGGGCTGGCGAGGATCAATCCGACGGCAAGCCGGTCGTGGTGCTGATCAACGGCGGCTCGGCCTCGGCGTCCGAGATCGTCGCAGGCGCGTTGCAGGACCATAAGCGCGCGACGCTGATCGGAACGCGCTCGTTCGGCAAAGGTTCGGTGCAGACCATCATGCCGCTGGGTGACAACAATGGCGCGCTGCGGTTGACCACCGCGCGTTATTATACGCCCTCGGGCCGCTCTATCCAGGCCAAGGGCATCACGCCCGACGTTCAGGTGCTGGAGGATGTGCCTGCCGACCTGAAAGGCAAGGACGAGAATCTGGGCGAGGCCGCGCTCAAAGGCCATCTGAAGAACGGCGACGAGGACAGCAAGGGCTCGTCGGCCTATGTGCCGCAGGACGCCAAGCAGGATAAGCAATTGATCGCCGCGCTCGATCTGTTGCACGGCGTCAAGCCCGCGCCTGCGCCGACCCCGACGCCCTCGCCCTCCGGCGACGAGGCCAAGGGCGACGAGGCCAAGGGCGACGGGCCCAAGACCGACGCGCCGCCGGTTCCCGACCCCACCAAGTCGAACTGAGGCGGAGATGCACGCGCGCTCCATCGTCACCCTCGGCCTCGCGCTCGGCGTGACCGGCGCGCTGGTCGCGCGAGCTGCGACCCCCGGCGGGACGGCGGGGATCGCGCTCTATAAGCTCGTCTACCAGAAGGCGCTGACCGCTTATGTCGACGAGCCCGACGCCGCCAAGATGACCAGCAGCGCCATCAACGGAATGCTGGTTTCGCTGGACCCCCATTCCAATTATCTCGACGCCAAAGCGCTGAAGGATTTTCAGACCTCGATGCGCGGCGAGGAGTTTGGCGGCCTGGGTATCGAGGTGATGCAGGAAGACGGGCTGATCAAGGTCGTTTCGCCCATCGACGATACGCCGGCGGCGCGCGCGGGCGTGCTGGCGGGGGACAGAATCGTCAAGATCGACCAGACGCAGGTGAAGGGGCTGACTCTCAAGGAGGCGGTCGACCTCATGCGCGGCAAGGTCAAGACGCATGTGGCGATCACTGTGCTGCGCGGCGACACCAAGGACGCCAAGGACGGCAAGATTTTCGACATCGTGCGCGAGATCATTCACGTGCAGCCGGTGCGCAGCCACGTCGAATCCGGAGATCTGGGCTATATCCGCATCACCCAGTTCAACGAGCAGACCTATGATGCGCTGAAGGCGGCTATCGCCAAGTTCAAACAAAACGCGACGCCGCTGAAAGGCTACATTCTGGACCTGCGCAACAATCCCGGCGGCTTATTGTCGCAGTCGATCCGGGTAGTGAACACGTTCATCGATTCCGGCCAGATTGTCTCGACGCGCGGGCGCACGCCCGATCTCTATCAGCAATATGACGCGCGTGCGGGCTATAACCTTTCCGACAACAAGCCGCTGGCGGTTTTGATCAACGGCGGCTCGGCGTCCGCCTCCGAGATCGTCTCGGGCGCGCTACAGGACTTGCATCGCGCCACGCTGATTGGCACGCGCTCGTTTGGCAAAGGCTCCGTGCAGACCGTGTTGCCGCTGGGCGACGAGGGCGCGCTGAAGCTGACGACGGCGCGCTATTACACGCCCTCGGGCCGCTCCATCCAGGCCAAGGGCATCGAGCCTGATTACAAGGTGCGCGAGAACATCCCCGAGGAGCTTAAGGGCAAGGTTGACAGTCTTGGGGAGGCTTCGCTGACGGGCCACCTGAAGAATGGCGAGGACGAGCAGAAGGGTTCGGAGGCTTACGTGCCGCCAGATCCGCTTAAGGACACGCAGCTTGCGGCGGCGGTGGCGCTGCTGCACGGCAAACCCCCGGTCGAGAAGGCGATGAACGAACCGGCCAAGTGACGGGGGATATTGCCGCAGGGTTTCGGGGTAGGTTGTTGCGCGAACTGCGAATGGGTGCTGA
>JAYTRP010000742.1:0-2590 GCA_043746145.1 Hyphomicrobiales bacterium
ATCACAAGTCCGGGTTGTGCTCGTCGGAGCGCATTTCCAACCACTAGGGAAATCTAGATAAGCTATTCTAAAACCACTATTTGGATGTTGCCTGGGGTAATATATTGAGTACGGGTATAATTCCAATAATTATAAGCCTACATGATTGCTTTTTACAACGGAGAATTGGCGCCATTAGATCGTAATCTCGCCGGCGGTGGCGCTTAGCTGTTCTATTCTGGCGCAGAATCACGTCGACGCTGCGATCGATGCTATATATGCTGGCCTTCGCGGCGATTGCGTGAGCGGCTTCGACGGAAGCGACGTTTCCACACGGCCGGACCGCTCTGGATTTGCTTAACTGGGTATTTCTTTCATTGCAAAGGTCGAAGGGAAAATTCTGGCGGCAATCGCTGCGTGACTGCGAGGGAAGTTGCGGTGCTTAACGAGGGCGTTGGGGATCTTGTAGAGGTGGAAGGTCGGCCGTTTCTCAAGACGAAACCTGGCCTGAGTGGACACGCGGTATACGGCCACTACTTAACGTTACAGCCGGGTCAGTACCGCGTTAATTTCTACGTCAAGCCGCTTTCTCCGTCGACCGGCGAACGTGACCCGCTGATCGCCGTGGTGGACGTCCAGGCGAGTCTCGAAGTCACCCTCGCCGAGGGGATGGTGTTCCGATCCGATCTCGTTGACGGGGAATGGTTCGCCGTCGAATTCGGGACGGAACAGGAAATGACCGGCGTCGAGTTCCGTCTATATGTCAATGGCAGTGAGCCGTTGCTGATCGGCGATGCATCCGCCCCAGTCCCGATTGAGCGACGAAACACTATGCTGCGGCGCGGGCCACCTTCCCTTGTTCTGCAAGAGCACTCGAAGCGAATATGGGGAATGTATCTTACCGGCGCCTCAGTGGCCGCGTTGGGGCAGGAACTCCTTGTCACGCTTTCCGGCCAGTCCTTCCGCATCCGGGCGCCAGAGGACATCAGACTTCTCGACAATCTCGCCTCACAGGGCGGCGCCCATACGGCAATCTCGTCGGGCGTCGCAAGTGCCGTTATCATCGTTCTTGGCACTGCAACCGTCTTTAGTGAGATCGGCTACGCGCTAGTCGGCCATCTTATGGATGTTGTTTACGGCGGCTATAGGCGGTTGCATTGCTCAAATCTCGCGCAGTTGCGCGAACTCTGGGGCGAGCAGAGGAGCGCGCCGATCCTCATCACGTCGGATTGCCCAGATACGGCCCTGTCTTATCTGCTAACGACGTCAAGCTTTCCGATCCTCGCCTTTTTCGATGACCCTGTGACAGCGCTCGCCTATCCCGCCGTTGTCGAGAGTCAGCCGCTGCGCGATGCGATCCGTTTCGGCGCGCGGCGGTTCTCCTGCCTGATGGGCTGCGCCGGCTCTTTAAGCGTGCATTTTTTCGACGAAGAAAGTCAGATGCTTAGCCTGGATTCGATGGTCGACGCCATCTTCGCCGCTGTCGGCCTCGAGCCCGGCGAAGCAGCGGCGCGAGTCGTCGAGCGTTTTGCGTCCGCGGAAGGGGTCCGCGGGAGTGTAGCCATCGAAGAGATCGTGCGCCGTCGCATGAAAGGCCACTCGCTGGCCGGCGCCGGAAAGCACTTTGATGCCGCAGAACAAAGACTGATTGCGTGGTTTGCGGACAATTACGGTCCCCTTCTGAAAGGGCGGGAACGCGAAATAATCGAGTGGCCGCTGGAACTGTTCTATGTCGGCCCAAACGGCGAGGCTGGCGACAGAGACGTCGACCTCATCGGCGGCGCGCGCTACATATTCTGGGGCCCCTACCTGCATCTGCCATTCGGCGGCTGGCGGGTGCATTTACAGTTCGAAGTGGCCGGCAATGTGTCTGGCAACGAGATCGAGGCAGACGTCTTTGTCTCGACGACGGCGACCCAAGTTGCGCGGTGCCAGGCGAAGTTGCCCGTGCAGGGCTACTTCCAGTTCTCGTTTGACTTCGTGAACATTGACCCGAACGCCGTGATCGAATTCCGCGTGCGGCTGATCAGAGGCGCCATTGAGGGTCGCTTTGGCGTGCGGCGTGTGACGCTGACGCCCATCAGCGCGCCCAGCGGACTCGCCGCGGTCCAAACGATGCAAAGCATGCAGGCGTCTTGATGATGAGGTAGGCAATCTGCTTGATAGTCGTCGAAAACTTCGAGGAGTGCGGCGCGTTCAAAGCCGGGGAGCGTCTAACGCCCGCTCTCGCGCAGTAGACCATGCTCGAAAGCAACATAGCGCCTCGCAACGGAACATCACTGGTATAACGGCGGTCGGAGCTGCAACCGATTATAGCGCGCCCGACATCCCATGGAAGAACGGCATGAACGTGAGCTCGAATGCGCGCTTACGCAAAAAATTTCTCAGCAAAGAGAAATTCTATTCGTGGGGCGAAGCTCGGGATTATTCAAGGCTGGAGCCGAACCACCGCTCGCTGCGAGGTCAGAACTATTCTCCATAAGCAGGCGTATCCCAGGGATGTTCAACGCTTAAAACTGGACACTTCTAAAAACCTAGCTCTCGGCTGCGATTTCTGATTCCCTCTTGGTTGACGGAGCGGAGGCGAATCGATGCGGGGTCAGGCGGGGTT
>JAYTRP010000743.1:0-8104 GCA_043746145.1 Hyphomicrobiales bacterium
AGGAAAGAAAGATTGAGCGGCGTCACCGGCCAGTCAATGCCAAACGACTTCATGATTTCATGAACTTGCGGCATCGTTCCGCCGGTGGGAAACGCGGGCGTCTCGGCGTTCATCTGTGTCGGCGCGCGTAGCTTGTTGACGACGAGATAACTCATCAGCGCCGATGCGATATAGTTGAACATGATGGTGGTGATGACGATGTGGCTGTCGCGCTTGGCCTGGAGGTAACCGGGAATCGCGGCGAAGGCGGCGCCGAACACCATGGCCGCGAGGATCGCCGCGATCGCGAGGCTGTAGCCGGGCAGCGGCAAATAGAGCGCGACAAGCGCGGCCCCGAGACCGGCGATATTGGCCTGACCCTCGACGCCGACGTTGAACAGGCCAGCGTGAAAGCAGACCGCCACCGCGAGGCCGGTGAAGATGAAGCCGGTTGCGTAATAGAGCGTGAAGCCGATGCCTTCGAGGTCGCCGATCGCGCCGCTGATCAGGATTTGCACCGCCTCGATCGGGTTCTCGCCAATCGCCAGCACGACGAGGCCGGAAATGAAAAAAGCCGCGGCGACGTTGAGCAGGGGGATCAGGGCGAGATCGGCCCAGGCTGGGAGAGGGCTGAGGGGGCTACTCATGGCGCAAGTCCGCTCTGGGCAGGAGGGGTCGCGACATCATGGGTTGAGCGGGAGACACGTAAGGAGAGAATGTGGCAAGCCGCGACGTCCCCCCGCCCCTGCCCTCCCCCACGAGGGGGGAGGGGGTCGGTTAGGGCGGAGGTATTCATACTATGCCTCATGCGGCCCGCTCGCTGACGCCTGCCATCAACAGCCCTAAATCCTGTGCGTTGGTTTCCTCGGGGCGCCGTTCCCCGGTGATGCGGCCCGCGCAAAACACGAGAATACGATCGGAAAGCGCGAAGATCTCGTCGAGTTCGACCGAGACCAGTAGCACCGCTTTGCCCGCGTCGCGCATCGCGATAATGCGTTTGTGGATGAATTCGATTGCGCCGATATCGACGCCGCGCGTGGGCTGGCCGACCAGGATCACCGCAGGGTTACGCTCGATTTCGCGCGCGAGCACAATCTTCTGCTGATTGCCGCCGGAGAAATTCGAGGTTTTCAGCAAGGGCGCGCGCGGGCGAATATCGTAGGCTTCCATCTTGCTCGCTTCGTCGGCGACGATCGCCTTGCGATCGAACAGCATTCCGCGGCCGTAGACCTTCTCATCGTGGAACCCCAGCATGGCGCTTTCGCAAGCCTCGAACGGCATGATGAGTCCGACGCGATGGCGATCTTCGGGAACATGGCCGACGCCTAGCGCGCGCATCGCTTTCGGGTCGCGCCGCACGCCGCTTAGCGGCGCCCCGTTCAGGAAGATCTCGCCGCCTGAAAGCGTACGAATTCCCGCAAGCGCCTCGAGCAGTTCGGACTGCCCGTTGCCGGCGACCCCGGCCACGCCGACGATCTCGCCCGCGCGTAACGTAAACGAGACATCGTCGAGTTGCGTCACGCCACGGTCGTCGCGGACTGATAGCCCGCGCGCCTCGAGCACGACAGCGCCGGGATGCGCAGTCCCCTTGTCGACCTTGAGGATGACTTTGCGACCAACCATCGCGTCGGCGAGTTCGGGCGGCGAGGTCTTCAATGTATCGAACGCCGCGACCATTTCGCCGCGCCGCATCACCGACACCTGATCCGTCAGGCTCATGATCTCGCGTAGCTTGTGCGTGATGAAAACGATCGTTTTGTTCTGCGATTTGAGGACCCGAAGCATTTGGAACAACTGATCCGCCTCAGACGGCGTCAGCACTGCCGTCGGCTCGTCGAGCACGAGGATCTCGGCGCCGCGAATCAACGCCTTCAGGATTTCGACCCGCTGCTGCAGACCCACCGACAATCCGCCGACGATCGCGTCGGGATCGACTTCGAGCGCGTACTCCTTGGCGAGGTGCGCGAGCTTGGCCCGGATCGCCGACGCCCCGCCTCGGAGCAGCATGCCGCCCTCTGCTCCGAGCATGACATTTTCGAGAACGGAGAGTGTCGGCACCAACATGAAATGCTGATGCACCATACCGATGCCGTGGCTGATCGCCTCTCGCGAGGATCGAATGCGAACGGTCTCGCCATTGATCCTAATGTCGCCGGCGTCGGCCTCGTAGAAGCCATACAGGATCGACATCAAGGTCGACTTGCCGGCGCCATTCTCGCCGACGATGCCGTAGATGACGCCACGCTCGACGCGGAGGTTTACGTTTTTGTTGGCGCGGACGGGACCAAAGCTCTTGTCAACGCCGATCAGCTCGATCGCGTACCGCGACAGGCTAGTTGATTCAGTCACAAAGCGCCCCCAGGCGACCCAGTCTTAAAAACGCCCGACCTTTTAGGTCATAGCCGAGTTCATCCCGGCAATGAACCTTAAGCAAAATACGGGCCGCTCCGGCGCTTCAACCCGCGCCGGGCGCCGTAGAACACCAAAGTCGCAGCCGGGATTCCCCGGCTGCGATGCTCAATAATTCATCACACCGGGCACTTATTATCGGCCATGTAATCGTGCACGGCGATCTTGCCGGAGATAATGTCGGCCTTCGCGTCTTCCGCAGCCTTCTTGGCGTCGGGGCTCAGAACCGCCTTGTTCCACTCGTCCTCGGCATAGCCAACGGCGCCTTCTTTCAGGCCGAGCACTTTCACGCCGGCCTTCCAGGTGCCGTCCTTGGCCGCCTTGAAGGAATCGTAGGTCGCGACGTCGGCGCGCTTGAGCATCGAGGTGAGCACCTTGCCCGGGAACAAGTTGTCCTGATCGGAATCGACGCCGATGCCGAGCTTGCCCGCATCGGCTGCCGCCTTGAGCACGCCCTGCCCGGTCGCGCCCGCCGCGGCGAATATGACGTCGGCGCCTTGATCCATCTGGGCCTTGGCGAGCTCGCCGCCTTTGACCGGATCGTTCCAGGCGTGGAAGTCTGTGCCGGTCATGTTCTTTAATACGGTGTCGCCGTCCATCGCGTGCTTGACGCCCTGGGCGTAGCCGCATCCAAAGGCGGAGATCAGCGGAATATCCATGCCGCCGACGAAGCCGACCTTGCCGGTTTTGGACGTCTTGGCGGCGATCACGCCGACCAGGAACGAGCCTTCTTCGGCCTTGAAAACAATCGACTGCACGTTCGGCTTGTCGACGACCATGTCAATGATGACGAACTTCGTCTTGGGGTATTCGTCAGCTATTTTGCCGAGCGCGGTCCCCCAGGCGAAACCGGGCATCAGGACCGGCGAAAAACCGTCCTTGGCGAATTTGCGCAGAACCTGCTCGCGCTGAGCGTCGGTCTGAATCTCGAGGTCGCGGAAATCGACGCCGGAGTCCTTCTTGAATTTGCTCGCGCCGTTGAAGACGCCCTCGTTGAAGGATTTGTCGAACTTGCTCCCGAGATCATAGATCACGGCGGGCTTGATCGTGTCCGAAAAGGCGGCCGTCGAGGCCATCAGGCCTGCGGCGAGTAGGGTCGACAACTTCACAAAAAGGCGGCCGTTCATGCAAATCCCCTTGTCCATTTGGCCGGACGTCCGGCGTTCTCGTTCTCTCGGGCCGAGATTTTTGACCAAACGATAGGGGCAAAACTTCTTGACCGATTGGTCAGAATAAGTGCCCGCCGCGACGGCAGAGTCAAGCTGTGCTTCGGCTCAATCGAATAGCACCGAGACGCTCTCTTCTTTCGCAATGCGTGCGATCGCCTCGCCGATCAGCGGCGCGATCGAGATCACCCGGATGTTCCGGGCGACCCTGACAGCCTCGGTCGGCGCGATCGTGTCGGTCAGCACCAGTTCGGTGAGCTTGGAGGAGGCGATCCGCGCGACGGCGCCGCCCGAGAGCACGCCGTGCGTGATATAGGCGGACACGCTGGCGGCGCCGGCTGCAAGCAGCGCGTCGGCGGCGTTGCAAAGGGTGCCCCCGGAATCGACGATGTCGTCGAGCATCACGCAGTTGCGGCCCTTCACGTCGCCGATAATGTTCATCACCTCCGACTCGCCCGCGCGCTCGCGGCGCTTGTCAACGATCGCGAGCGGCGCATCGAGCCGTTTGGCGAGCGCCCTCGCACGCACGACGCCGCCGACGTCGGGCGAAACCACCATCGCGTTCGCCGCAAGTCCGCGCTCCTTGATATCGCGAACCATCGTCGGCGCGGCGAACAGATTATCGGTCGGAATGTCGAAGAACCCCTGGATCTGACCCGCGTGCAGATCGACGGTGAGCACGCGGTCGGCCCCGGCGCGGGTAATCAGGTTGGCGACCAGCTTGGCCGAGATCGGCGACCGTGGGCCGGGTTTCCGATCCTGCCGGGCATAGCCAAAATAGGGAATGACCGCCGTGATGCGCTGCGCCGATGCGCGCCGCAGCGCGTCGATCATGATCAGCAGCTCCATCAGATTATCGTTGGTGGGATAGGACGTGGACTGAACGATGAACGCGTCGCGACCGCGCACATTCTCGAGGATTTCGACAAAGATTTCGAGGTCGGCGAACCGGCGGACATGGCAGCGAGTCAGCGGCTCGCCGATGTAAGCGGCGATCGCCTCCGACAGCGTGCCGTTCGAATTCCCGGCCAGGATCTTCATCTTCCCTTGCATGCCGTAACTCCGGACGCGCTTCGTTCATCGCCTGAACTTTGGCGGGCGGGTCATAGCAGTGCGTTCCGGGTCGAACAATACGACAGTTCCATGACCCGACGGCGCGGCGGGCTTATCCCGGTCATTCGCGCGGCTCCGTCCAAACACATTCCGAGGCTTTGGATTGGCGTCACGGCGTGGGTCACCAGGACAAGCCCGGCGATATCCGCGGGGGTGGCGGTTAACTCAGCGGCCCCCTGGAGAGGGGCGGAAAAGCCAAAGCTATTTAAAGCCTGCCGGCGCCGCATTCATGCGAAATCGGCCCAGCCTCGGTAGAGCCAAGAAAGATAGAGTTCATTCAGCGTTCAAAATAATAGGGCTGGTCGATGTCGGCGAGCAGCCCGGGCTGGGTCGGCTCCCATTCCAGCAGCTTGCGGGTCTGCTCGCTGGATGTTGGCACGTCAAATCCCGCGAACCTCGCGAACCAACCGAAATGTTCGACCGAATCAGGTCCAGACAGGCTGACGACCGGCATGTTCAGGCGGCGGCCGATCACGCCCGCGATCTCTCTGAACGGCACGCCCTCTTCGGCGACCGCGTGGTAGGGGCCTCCGACAGCGCCGCGCTCAAGAGCGAGGCGGTAGACCCGCGCGGCGTCCAGCCGGTGGGTGGCGGGCCATAGGTTCAGCCCTTCGCCGATATAGGCGGAAACGCCCTTCTGGCGCGCGATGTCGATCAAGGTCTTGACGAAACCATGATCGCCTTGCCCGTGCACCGAGGGGGGAAGACGCACGATGCCTACGCGCACCCCAAGCAACGCCAGTGCAATGGCTGCCGCTTCCGAAGCGCGGGCGTATGTGGGGGAGACCGGAACGGCGGAGTCCTGTTCGGTAGCGGTGCGGCCCGGCGCCACGAGCGCGAGCCCCGAGGTGACCAGCAAGGGACGCTCCGAGCCCTTGATCGCGGCGCCGAGCGCCTCGATCGCGCGCCGGTCCAGTTCACAGTTTTCGGTAAACCTGGAGAAGTCGTGATTGAAAGCGGTGTGGATCACGCCATCCGAAACATCGGCCCCGCTGCGAAGGCTTTCCAGGTCCTCGAGCGATCCGCGATGGACCTGCGCGCCCGCCGCTGCGAGCGACGCCGCCGCGGCATCTGACCGGACGAGCCCCAACACCTCATGGCCTCCCTGGATCAGTTCCTTCACGACGACGGAACCGACGAATCCCGAGGCTCCCGTGACGAAGACACGCATTTGGTTTCTCCTTGGATAATGACTTACTGGCCCGGCGTTCTCGGGCGGTAAGGGAGGGGCAAACGGTCGCGAAAGAACGATCTATGCGACGGAGCTCGCATTAGCTTCGCGTTGGTACGCAATTACACGCGACGCGGCTTCAGGGTGACAGCGAGACGACAACCTTCTTGGCGGATATGCCCTTGCGCTGCGCCTCGAGCCCGGCCTGCACGAATGCGAGGCCTCGACCGACAACAAAAGGGTTCGGAGCGGCGACATAGCGGCCTTCCCCCGAGGCTTGCGGCAGACAATCCTCATAAATGATCCGGCTGACCTCGTTGTCCATCAGGGAACTACCGAGGATGAATTTGGTTCGGATGCCCTAGAACCTGCATTCGATTGCGCCCCCCGCGTTAACTAAAACGAGTTGAAGCGTCAGGCCGAGGGTCGGGAGGTTCAAGCCTGGACGTGGAGGCAGTTTATCGAAGGAGACAGGAAAGCAGGTCCTGGAGACGAACTTGGCGCCTTTGCAAGCGCGTATAATTTCGATGCAGGGCGCGGCCGACCCCGATCCGATCGCCAGCGCTCCGGCGATTGGCTTTCCCCCTTCAAGGCGTCGCTGGCGGAAGCCGCCGGCGGAAGTCGCCGACATGTCGCGAACCTCGTTCACGCTGCGTTTCAAAGAGACAGTCTGGCGCTCGCCGATGGACTATCCGACGCGATGGCGAATGCTTCTTGGCTGGCGACAAACTGGACACGACCAGCGATGCACTTTCGGCCATCGCGCTATCGCTCGGCTACGAATCCGAGAGCGCGTTCAGCACCGCGTTCAAGGGCGTGATGGCCTGTTCGCCGCGCCAATACGGGCGCGAACGCAGCCAGACCTCGGCCTTCCCCGTCAACGCGCAAGCCGCACGCGAAAATAGGCTCGAATCGATGGCGGGTTGATGGCTAGTGGGCAAGCGACGCCCGCCTAGGGCAAACTCTCTGGCGCCTGCCCGCGGTCCGCCAGGAGATCGTCGTCCGAAATCGCCCGCCACGCGGCGCCTTCGAGGTCGTCGAACTGGCCGCTGCGCATTGCCCACAGGAAGGCGGCAAGGCCGCAGCCGCCCAGCGCCAGCGCGGCGGGAACGAGGTAGATCAGCACGTTCATAGCAATACCTTGCATCGCGACACCCCGCGAGCGCCGCGCGCGCGCAGCGCATTGAGCGTGACGATCACCGACGAGCCGGACATGGCGAGCGCCGCCACCAGCGGCGTGGCGAACCCGGCGATCGCGATCGGCACGGCGACCGCGTTGTAGATCACAGACAACCAAAGGTTTTCCAGCATCAACGCCTTGGCCTTGCGCGCGAGCAAGATCGCATCGCTCACGGGCGCGAGTCGTTCGCCCAGAAACAGCGCATCGGCCTGCGCCTGCGTCAGATGCGCGGCCGAGATTGGTGAGATTGAGACGTTGGCGGCGGCGAGCGCGGGCGCGTCGTTGAGCCCGTCGCCGACCATCAGCACGCGCCGACCTTGATCGCGCAGAACTTTCAACCGCGCGATCTTGTCGGCCGGCTTCATCGACGCCGAGAAGGCGCCAATCCCCAGTTCCAGCGCCAAGGTCCGCACCGCTTCGGGCCGATCGCCCGAGAGAATTTCAATCGCTAACCCTGATCTAGCGAGCCCCGCGATGACCGCCGCCGCATCGGGACGAGGCGCCTGCCGCACCGCGAACACCACGGCGCATGTCGCGTCGCGAAACGCGATCAGCGAGGCGTCGGGCCAAGCGACGGCGACCGCGGCGGCCTCGCTTTCGGCCTTGCAAAAGGCTGGACTTCCCAGCTTCAGGCGCTCGCCCTGATGGAAGACCGTCACGCCCTGGCCGGGAAATTCGTGCGCCGCCAGCGGAATGGTCGCCCCCGCCGCAGCCGCGACCGCCTTGGCCAGGGGATGTCGGCTCGCCAGCGCTAGCGATCCCGCCAGCGCTAGCGTTTGCGGGGCAATATCGGCGGCGTTGGCGAGACTCGGGCGTGGCAATGTGAGCGTGCCGGTCTTGTCAAACACGGCGGTGTCGATGTCGGCGAGCCGCTCCAACGCGTCGCCAGAATTGAGGATGATTCCGCGGCGAAACAGCGCGCTCGCGGCGACCACCTGTACCGCCGGCACGGCGAGTCCCAGCGCGCAGGGGCAGGTGATGATGAGGACCGTGATCGCGGTCACCAGCGCGGTTTGCCAGGACTGGCCGACGATCAACCAGCCGAGGAAAGTCGCCAGCGCGGTCAGATGCACCACGGGCGCGTAA
>JAYTRP010000744.1:0-8090 GCA_043746145.1 Hyphomicrobiales bacterium
CTCAAGGCCGCCTTCGGGCGGCCTCCTTTTTTCCGCCTACTCGGCAGCGAGTTTAGCCCCGCCCAATGCGCCTAAGGCTTCGGCGCGAGTAGCGAGCACGACGGTCGTGTCGTGCAGCGCTTTGGAAACCAGCGTCGCGCCGTCGAGCATTTTAAGGCCGCGTTCGTCCATGTACAGCGCGCGATTAATTTCTATCTGGACCGCGTGCTTTCCTGTGATGGGGAGCCCGTAATGCTCTGTTATATAGCCTCCCGCGTACGGTTTATTGCGCCTGACGATAAGCCCCGAGCGCCGGAGCGAAGCCTCCAAACAATCCACGATCCATCCCGCCGCGCTCGACCCGTAACGATCGCCTAGAACAATATCGCAGCCGTTGACGTCGGCGGAGGCGGACGGCATCGAATGGCAGTCCAGCAGAATGGAAAATCCGAACTGGGCCTGCGCACGCTCCAGCAATTTAGCCAGCCGGGCGTGGTAGGGAATGTGCAAGACGGCGATGCGATTGAGCCCCGTCTGCACCGCCATGCGTCCGGGATAGATCGGCTGCGCGTCTCCAACCACCCGAGGGATTACGCCGAGACCCGCCGCCACCCGTAAGGAGCGCGTGTTGGCGAAATCGGGCAGCCGACCATCGAACATCTGCGGGTCGAGTTCGTAAGGTTCGCGGTTGAGATCGAGGTAGGCGCGCGGGAAAAGCGCCCGCAGCAAAGGCGCGCCGACTTGCACGCAGGGTAGGAACAGCTTGTCGACAAAGGCATCTTCCGATTTTCTCAATGTCTGCGCATCGAGACGGGAGGCGCGAAGGAACCCCTCCGGATAGTGCGACCCCGAATGCGGCGAATTCAGCACGATCGGCGCAAGCGCGGTTTTGGGTTCGATCACCTCGAAAGGCGTAGCGAGTTCGACCAGCCCAAAATCGTCATCTCGCATTCGCACAGGTCCTCGCGCGTCGAATTCTGACGGTCACTTGTCAACAATAGCCGCAAAATCGACAACCGGTAAATTTTCACCGTCGCTTATCACGTAAATTCCGCTTCACTCTGTTTTCACAGTCTTGCTACAAAGCTATACGGAAAGTCCGAGGGAATCAGCGATGAGCGCGCCGCCAGGAAGCAATGCCCGAATTCTTCTCGCCGAAGATGATAACGATATGCGTCGTTTTCTAGTCAAGGCGCTGCAGAACGCGGGATACACGGTCGCCTCGTTCGACAACGGGCTTTCCGCCTACAATCGTCTGCGCGAAGAGCCGTTCGAACTCTTGCTGACGGATATTGTGATGCCGGAAATGGACGGGATCGAACTCGCGCGCCGCGCGACCGAACTCGATCCCGAAATCAAAGTGATGTTCATCACTGGATTTGCCGCCGTCGCGCTCAATCCGGACAGCAAGGCTCCCAAGGACGCCCGCGTGCTCTCGAAACCCTTCCACCTTCGCGAACTCGTAAGCGAAGTGCAGCGGCTGCTGAAAGCCGCCTGAGTTGCGGCTTAAGATTGTTGCTGCGCTACTGGCGCTCGCCTGCGGGAAGGCGGATGCGTCTGAACTCTCCGATATTCTCGAGCGCGGCGTCCTGCGGGTCGGCACGACCGGCGATTACGCGCCTTTCACCAAATTGGACAAGATTAGCGGACATTATTCCGGCTTCGACGTCGATCTCGCCGGCTCGCTTGCCGCGGCGTTGAACGTTCGGCTTGAGTTTGTCGCAACGACGTGGCCAACGCTCGCGCGCGATTTCGAGGCAGGCGGGTTCGACATTGCGATGGGTGGAATCACCGTCACCACGGACCGGGCGCGAATCGGGTTCTTTTCCCAGCCCTACTTGCGCGAGGGCAAAACGCCAATTTCGCGTTGTCCCGACAAAGAGAAGTTTTCCACGCTCGCCGACATCGACCGACAGGACGTCTCTGTGATCGTCAACCCTGGCTGGGGCAACGAGCGTTTCGACAGAGCGCATCTCCACACCGCGCGGATTGTCGTTTACCCAGACAATTCCGCAATATTCGATCAACTGGCTCAAGGGGCCGCTGACTTGATGATCACGGACGCTTCGGAGACGCGCTATCAGCAGAAGCTGCATCCAGGCGTGCTGTGCGCGATCCATCCTGATGCGCCGTTCGACTTTGGCGAAAAGGCCTACTGGTTGCCATTCGACCCGCCGTTTCAGGCGTTCGTCGATCAATGGTTGCATATAGCGCGCGAAAATGGCGCCTATGCCGCGATCTACGCCAAATGGTTCGAGTAGTCGCAGGCGATGGGAGAGGACGCGAAGGGGCGGACGATCGCTCTCCTGTTTGTCGCCTTCACTGTCGTGTGGACGCTCTATTTTTCAATCACCGAGGCGACCTCGTCGATCCACAACGATATGGCGGAGGCCTACGCTTGGGGCCGTGAGTTCCGTCTAGGCTACAATCAGCATCCACCCTTCTGGGCGTGGCTCTGCGGGCTCTGGTTTTTAGTATTCCCGAGGGTGAACGCCGCTTTCGCGGGGCTTGCCTGCCTCAACGCAGCCGTCGGTCTGCTCGGCTCCTGGCGCCTGATTGGCCGATTTGCAGACGGAGACAAACGGGTCGCCGCGACCGCGCTGCTCGTGATGACGCCATTCTACACATTTCTCTCCTACAAATATAACGCGAACTCGATCTTTCTTTCGATCTGGCCGTGGACGCTTTTATTTTTTCTGAGGTCGATCGACGAGGGCCGCAGGCGTGACGCGCTGGCTTTCGGCGCAATGATGGGCGTGGCGCTCCTCTCCAAATATTTCGCGGGCGTGCTGGCGGTGACCATTCTGCTCGCAGCGCTCAGGCATGAGAACCGCGCACGTTACTTCCGCTCGCTGTCGCCGTATCTCTCTGTCGCAGTCGCCGCGCTGATCGTCGCCCCGCATATTTACTGGTTGGCGATGTCGGGCGCCCCGCCGATGCGCTATCTCGCGCGCGTTTCAGGGCAAGGTCTCGGCCAAGCCACGTCTTTCGCGGCAGGAGCGCTAGCCGGCTCTTTTGCGCAAAACCTGCTCGCTGTCGTGCTGATCGGAATTGCGGCGCGCGGCCAGCCATCTGGCGCGCGAACTCAGCGTCTGGAACTTCTCATAATTCTTGTCTTGGCGCCGCTCGTGCTGAGCATCGCCGCCGCGCTGGCGTTGCGCACGAAAATTTCCAGCAACATGCTAATCGGCGTGTTCAGCCTGGGGCCTCTGCTGGCGATTGAATTGTTTGGCGCGCGGGGACTGCCGAGGCTGCGAACCTGGGCGACGCGGGGCGCTGTCGTTCTATCGCTAGGTGCGCTGCTTGCATCTCCCGCGATTGGGTTTGCAAAAGCTTGGTACGGGCGAGACCCCGAGGACCGTGAGCCGCGCCGAGAATTGGCTGAAGCTGCAACTAAGCTTTGGCGTGAAAAGACCGGATTGCCACTTGCCTATGTCGGCGGGAGCTTCCGGTACGACAACGCCGTGGCCTTCTATAGCCAAGACAGGCCGCACGTCTTCGTCCGGTTCGACCTATTCGGCAATAGATGGGTTACCGTGGACGAGATTGTCCGCAAGGGGCTTCTATCTGTGTGCATCAAAACTGATGACGAATGTCTCACATCCACGCAAAAATATAGTAATATACAAGCCAGCCGGTCCGAAGTAACTTTGCCCCATCGAGCCTGGGGTCACCGCTCCAAGCCGGTGGATTTCATCGTGACGGTCATACCTCCAGCGTCGATCTCGCGATAAGTAAAAAACGGCGGACCGAGAGGTCCGCCGTTCGGTAGACTAGTACGCTACGCCTAAGCAGCGTTGATGCAATTACTGATCCATATCTGCTGCGCATCGCTCGACCATTCCCGACGGATCCCCATAGCCAGCATAGCCCGGAGCATTTGAACCCTGTTGGGTCCAATTCTCATTTTTGGTCGACGGCGTTCCGTATCCGTAACCCGCATTGTTCGAGCCATACGGCTGTCTCCAGGTCCAGCCGCTGCTGTTATTAGAGGAGTCGCCGCCATGGCCATAACCCGAGTAGCCCGGCGCATTTGACCCTTGCTGAGCCCAGTTCTCATTATTGGTAGTCGGGGAGCCGCCCATCGGGGCGCGATCCCGCTGATAGGCAGTTTGGTGATGATGGCGGTGTTGCATAGGCTTGGCGGGATGACCGTATCCCGCATACCCGGGGGCGTTGCTGCCCTGCCGACTATAGTTTTCATTGTTTGTCGTAGGATTGTTCGTCGCCGACTGGGAGTAGGCTGCGCTGGCCGTTAGGCTTAGCGCGAGTATTCCGATACTAGACGCTAAGAGTCGCATGTTAAATTCCTTTTTTGTAGAGTTTTCACTCTTGGGATGGCATCCCCATGCCATGTTAACGCTCGTTCGGATCAAGTGTTTCCTCGATGTGTTCAAGTCCAACTGAGCAGAACCGCCGCCAACTCCTGTGCCGTGCTGATGGCGAGCCACGTCCCCACCGCCCATCATTTGTTCTGGCGCTGGCGGGTCGGGTCAGCGAGGATGCGCTCTCCTCGTATGGAGTTGTCGCATGGCGTCTCGCTGGCTCGCCGCCGCCGTCCTGGTTTCCGCTCTTGCCTCATCGAGTTTTGCGAGTTCGAGAGTCGCGGCCGAGGAGGTCTTCACCATTGGAATCATGAACGATCAATCAGGACCTTACGCCGACCTCGCCGGTCCCGGATCAGTCCAGTCGCTCAAAATGGCGGTGGAGGATTTCGGTGGGTCAGTGCTAGGCAGGCCGATCGCGGCGCTCGTCGCCGACCATCAGAACAAAGTCGATATCGGTCTCAATATCGCGCGCGAATGGTTCGACGCCAAGGGCGTGCAGGCAATCTTCGACATTACCAATTCCGGCGTTGCGCTGGCGCTGGTCGATTTGGCGAAATCGCGCCACAAACTGGTAATCTTTGATTCCGCCTCTTCCTCGGACCTCACTGGAAAGGCTTGCTCGCCCGATACGTTCCAATGGAATGCGGATAATTGGTCGAACGCGACCTCGCTAATGCGGCTGCTGATTCAGCAGAAACTCGATACTTTTTACTTTCTCACAGCGGATTATGCTTTCGGCGTCTCGCTCGAGCGGGATGCGCGGGCGGCGATCGAGAAGGCCGGCGGCAAGGTTCTAGGGAGCGTGAGGGCGCCGTTGAACACCGCCGATTTCAGTTCTTATCTGCTGTCCGCGCAGGCTTCGGGAGCCAAGGTCGTGGTGCTCGCCAATACGGGCGCCGATCTCTCCAATGCGCTCAAGCAGGCCAGTGAGTTTGGAGTTAGCACGACCCAATATCTGGCGACGCCGATCACCTATCTCAGCGACGTCAATGCGGCAGGGCTCGACATCGCGCACGGCCTCACGTTCATGCAGTCCTGGTATTGGGACCTCAACGATGAGACGCGCGCCTTCGCCGAGCGCTTTTTTAAGCGCACGGGGCGGATGCCCAACGACAATCAGGTCGCGCTCTATTCCTCAGTGCTGCATTATCTCGAGGCGGTCCGGACAGTGGGCGGCGGCGATGCGGCGGCTGTGGCGAAGGCGATGCAAGCCTCCCCGATCCATGATGTATTTACGAGCGATGGCCACGTTCGCGAAGATGGGCGCGTCGTGTACGACCGTTATCTCATGAAGGTAAAAACGCCAGCGGAGTCGAAGCGGCCGTGGGACTATCTCACTGTGGTCGCCAAGATCACCGGCGCCGATGCTTTCCGTCCGCTGGGCGCGGCGGGGTGCCCGATGGCTCCGCAACCCTGATACGCGCCTGCGATAAATTTTCTAATCTCGCCCGCGTCTGCGAAGCCGCACATATAGCGCCCCCGAACCCCCATGCGCGCGCGCGGCTTCCTCAAAGCCCATAACGATCGCGCGCATGTCCGTCTCGCGCAGCCAGTGGGGGACAAGCCGGCGCAGGACGCCCGGCTCTTCGAACCAAAGGGATGAGGAGACACGGCCCTTTCCCGTTACGACGATCACGAGCCGGGCGCCTTGGGCCTGAGCGCGCATCAGGAATCCGCGCAGCGCATAATGCGCCTCGGCTTGGGTGAGGCCGTGCAGATCGAGCGCGCCGTCGATCGCGCCACGCCCACGCGAGAGATCGCGCTTGAGCTTGCGTTCTAGCGGCGCGAGTGGCGGTGGTCCCGGCGCCTTGGCGGGCGGTTTTGCTGGGACGGCGCGCGCGGACGGAACTGTGGCGGCGCTCGCAGCGGGCGGCGCGACTGGGGGAACAGGTGTGGTGAGCACGGCGCCTTGCCGGCGCGCGACCGTCTGCGCGACCTCCGCCCAAAGCGCGATCTCCTCTTCACTCAGGCGCCGCAAGCCCGAGCGGCGGGGTATTGGGGACAAGTTTCTCAAGCGGCTTGCTCTCGGGGCGCGAGCACCACGAAATCGGCGGCGTGGCGGAGGGAGCCGGCTCGTGCGCCCGCTTCCTCGCCGCCGCCAAAGAACAGATCGGCCCGGGCGCGGCCGAGGATTGCCGATCCAGTGTCGGCCGCGATCATCAGCCGCGCAAATGGCTCGGGCGTATCGCCAAGCCATGGTAGATCGGCGGTGAAAAAGAAAGGCAGGCCGTAACACCAGAGCGTGCGGTCGATAGCGATCGAGCGCAGCGTCGCCAGCGCGGCCCCGGCGCCGCCGGTCGGCCCTGGGCGCGAACCGTCCTCCAAGCAAAAGAAGATGTACGAGCGATTGCGCCGCATCAATTCGCGACCGCGCTCGCCCGGCGCCAGACCTTGCGCTCGCAGCCACGCTTTCAGCCGCGCAAGTGACATCTCGCTCTCGGGTATTTCGCCGCTTTCAATCAGCAGCTTTCCGATCGAGCTGTAGGGTTGGCCGTTGCGCCCGTCATAGACAAGCCGCATCATGCGACCGTCCGGCAGTTCGACGCGCGCGCAGCCTTGAACCTGAATGAGAAAAACCTCGACCGGGTCGGCCAGCCAAACGATTGGGTTTGTCGCCGCCGATTCCAACAGCGCTCGCGTGGGGTAGGGCCGCAGGCTTCCATCTTCCAGTCGCTGCGCTCCGGCAAGCGTGCGGTCAAACCCCGAAGGCCCTTCCCCGGGCGCGAAGCTGACGAGATCGTTGGGCCTGGCAAGAATCGGCGCGGTGAACTCGAGCGAAGGCGTCAGCGATCCTCGCACCCAGGGCTCGTAGTAACCGGTGACGAAACCGCTTCCGATGCGACGCGGCTCGAACCAGCGGCGGAAAAAAGCGCGAGCTTGCGACGAATTGTCAGCCGCAAAGGTCTGTGAAGCTTTCGCCGCGGCGAGCAGAGCGGGCGGAGCCGCGAGGGCGGCGCGCAACGAAGCTCCCTCAAGGCTGCTCGCAAGATCGCGGAACGCACGAAAAGCGTCGAGCGAATCGTCGCTCTCGAAGCCTGCGAGCGCCTCGAAGGGAATTGGCTCGAGGTCGGCGTACACGCGCGGGCTTTCTAGTTCGAGGCTGTCTGTTCGAGACTTTTAGTTAAGGCGCTGATTCGGTTGCCGACAGCAGCCAGTTGGGGTCACGTGCGCCGAGCTCGCGCGAAAACGTCCAAATTTCCTGATGATCGGCGACGTCGGTCGGGGAACCCTCGACAACAGCGCCGGCGGGGTCGACCGTAACGGAGGTCAACTTCGTCGCGAATTTGACCGCCACCGAGGCCATTGCGCCCGTCACCCTGGCATCCACGAGGTCGGCGGCGTCGATCGACACCAGCGTCGTCGTCATCGTTTGTCCGGCCACGTTGCGGGCTTCGATCGCACGCGCAAAATTGGCGAGAACATCAGCCGAAAGCAGCCGGCGTAAGGTGGTGAGATCGCCCGCTGCGAACGCCGTGACGACCATTTCATAGGCTGCACGCGCGCCGCTGACGAAATGTGCGGGATCGAAGCCCGATTCGCGCGCGGCGATCGCGTCAAGACCTGCTGCGAGGGGAGACTCGGGCGCCGCAACACCTCTCCAGCGATCCACGGGCGGCGCGGCGGCCGGCGCTGTCTGGTTAAACTTAAGGATGTTGCCGCGCAGCGATCCCGCCGCGGGCGGCTCCGCCGGCGGCCGCTCTGCTCCCGTGCGTGTTCCCAGCACGGACCTGAGCTTGAAAATTACAAAAATAGCGACGATCGCGAAAACGATCGTGGAAACGT
>JAYTRP010000745.1:0-8077 GCA_043746145.1 Hyphomicrobiales bacterium
GCGGCCCCGGATCATGTCGGCGGCCTTTTCGCCGATCATGATGGTCGGCGCGTTCAGATTGCCCGAGGTGATCGACGGCATGATCGAGGAATCGACCACCCGGAGCCCTTCTAGCCCGATCACCCGCGTTTCCGCATCGACCACCGCCATGGGATCGTCGCGCGCGCCCATCTTGCAAGCGCCGCAGGGGTGATAGGCGCTCTCCAGCTTGTCGCGCAGGAACGCGTCGATCGCCTCGTCGCTCACGCAATCGGCGCCGGGCTGAATTTCGCGACCGCGATAGAGATCGAATGCGGGCTGCGCGAAGATCTCGCGCGTCAGCCGCACGCAGGCGCGCAACTCCGTCCAGTCATCGGGATGGCTCATATAGTTGAACTTGATCTTGGGCGCCTCGCGCGGATCGTTTGAGCGCAGTTTGATGTCGCCCCGGCTTTTCGAGCGCAGCGAGCCGACATGCGCCTGATAGCCGTGCTCGCTGGCGAGCTTCGCGCCGTCGTAGCTTACGGCGATAGGGAGGAAATGATATTGAATGTCGGGGTGCTGAACGCCCGCCCGCGAGCGGATGAACGCGCCGGATTCAAAATGGTTGGTCGCGCCATCGCCGTGGCCGCGTAGCAGCCAGTGCATGCCAACCATCGCGCGGGCGAATAGGCCCGTCTTGCCAAAGAGCGTGATCGGCAATTTCGACGCGACCTGGAAATAAAACTCGACGTGATCCTGCAGGTTCTCGCCAACGCCGGGCAGGTGATGCACCACGGGAATGTTCAGCGCCTTCAACTCCTCCGCCGGCCCAACGCCCGACAGCTTCAGCAATTGCGGCGAGTTGATCGCGCCGCCGGCCAGAATGACTTCGCGTCGCGCGCGTACGAGTTGCGCCTTGCCGCCGCGCTCGTAATGTACGCCGACCGCGCGACTGCCCTCGAAAGCGACGCGAGTTGCGAGCGCGTGCGTGACCACCGTCACGTTCTCTCGCTTCATCGCGGGGCGTAGGTAAGCGTTGGCGGCGGACCAGCGCACGCCGTCCTTGACGGTCATGTCGTAGCCGCCAAAACCTTCCTGTCGCTCGCCGTTGAGGTCGCCGCTGACGGGGTATCCCGCCTGTCGGCCCGCTTCGACGAAAGCGTCGTAGAGCGGATTTTTGCGCTGCCCCGCCCGCGTCGCCAACGGTCCGCCCAGGCCGCGATAGGCGCTCTCGTCATGGCGCCAGCCCTCCGCGCGACGAAAGTACGGCAGCACGTTGCGATAGCCCCAGCCCCGCGCGCCCTGCTCCTCCCAGCGCTCGAAATCGAGCGGATTGCCCCGGACATAAACGAGCCCGTTGATCGAAGACGAGCCGCCGAGCGCCTTGCCGCGCGGGCAGGAAATGCGGCGGTTGTTCAGTTCGGGCTCGGGCTCGCTCGAGTAACCCCAGTTGAACTTGCGCATGCCCATCGGGATCGAGAGCGCGGCGGGCATCTGAATGAAGATCGAGCGGTCCGACCCGCCATATTCGAGCACCAGAACGGAGGCGCGTCCGTCCTCGCTCAACCGATCGGCGAGAACGCAGCCGGCGGAGCCCGCGCCGACGATGACATAGTCGTAGACCGCCTCGTGCATCGCTCGGCCCTTGGTTTCGATAGCGATGATGTGCGACGCCGCCCGCGCGTGCTGCAAGCGCCATGTTGCGGCGCGGCGATCGAATTATTGCGGAAGGAGCGCGCCTGCGGTCAAGGTGAGTCGACGCTATCGCGAGGCCCTGAAGACTCTCAGTATTTCCCTGGGGCGCTACAATTTTGCATTCCGCTGCAAATTCATTCCCCCCATCTGGCTTGGCGCGTCATTCGGTCCGCTAAACGACGCCCTTGGCCACAAGGCTTCTGGCCGTATCAATAATCGTCTCGGCCGTTGATCTTGTGGTCCAACCAAGCTCTCGCTTAGCGCGCTCCGCTGTGACGAGGCGCGTACGGCCAAGCTCGTACAATTGGCTTCGGATCACAGGATCGAAAACAGCGAACACCCGGACCAGGAAATCCGGGAGCGGGATAGACGGAACTTTACGTGCTTTTTCGCCAAGCGCCCCCTTGATCAGCTTAGCTATGTCTTTCATCCAGTAAAACTCTGAAGTGGCGATAAAACGCTTGCCCGCCGCCGCCGGCGCCGTCATCGCCAGGACGTGTAGTTTCGCAACGTCGCGCACGTCGACGATCGGAAACCCGAAGCGCGGCAACGCGGGCACTGATCCGTCCATCATCTTTTTGACGACGTCGACCGAAGCGGAGAAGTCGGCCCCCGGAACCGGCCCTAACACAAGCGCTGGGTTGACTGTGACTAGCTCCAATTCGCCGCCATCGGATTTCAGCCATGCCCACGCGGCCCGCTCCGCGATGGTTTTCGAGCGAACATAGGATGAGGTGTCGCTGCTGCTGGTTTCGTCTGTCCAGTCGTTTTCCGTATACGTTCTGTCGCTTTTGCTATGGCCATAAGCAATCGCCGCGATCGACGAGGTCACGACAACCCGCTTCACTCCCGCCGATCGCGAAGCCTTGAGGACGCGCAGCGTGCCGTCCCGCGCGGGTGGAATGAGCGCGTCAAGGTCCTTCGGCAACACGGAGGGGACGGGAGACGCGACATGTAGAACGTATGTCGCGCCGGCAACAGCCAAGCTCCAGCCGTCATCTGAGTTCAGATCAGCCTCAATAAACTCGACTTCGGACGCGTCCGCGCCCGCTTCGACTACGGCGGATCGAACTTGGCTTGCCTTCCCGACGCTCCGAACGGTCGTGCGCACGTTCCAACCTTCGCGAAGCAGTTCGGCAATGCAATAGGCCGCGATATAGCCGGTCCCGCCCGTCACCAGCACCATTCCACGAGACAAGGGGGTTGCCATAGCAGTGCTCCAGTTTGACGCTGCGCAACACCAGTGAACGTTATCACGGCTTAGGCAACGACTTGGGTGGCGCCAGCTTCCGACGCCATAGAGCACAACGATCTGGCCCCTGCTAGCGAGTTAGCTGTGTGGTTGGCGGGAGCGGGTGGTTCGGGATCCATCTCCCGTGGTCATGGTCCAGCGAAGAATTGGCTTGGCGGAAGACTCGTGTTGTCTGGATTAACGCTCGCTCACATTCGGGACGTGATCCTCAGATAGTGCCGGCCGGCTACGGCGACGCGCGAAGGCTGCCCCTCACCCACTTGCGCAGCGCGACCAGCGACCACACGCCTTCGACCACCCCGAACGGCCAGGCGCCTTGCAGAAATCCGTATACGGAAGCGAGAACGCAAGTCGCCGCGAAGGCCAGCACGAACCAAGAGCTGCGGTCCTCCAAGGCGTAACAGATCATCATGGCGGTGACGGAAAGCAGGCCGAACAGCGTAAGACCGTCCATTAAACACCTGCAAAAGGCCGCCGCGCCAATTCTCGATCCGGCTTGTATAGCGGTCTGCCGCCGCTTACATACACTTTGCGGCTAGGCGCCGCTCCCAAAACTCATACCCCGAAAATTCAACTGCCCCGAAAATCCAACATTTCCGAACCAAGCCAAAATCCTGTCGCTGGCGAATTGCCCTCCCGCGAAGAGCTACTCTCTTTCCTTTCCGGCGCACCCGCGCCGAATGGCGCTCAGCCGCCACCCCGCGTCACCAAGCGTGACGTCGCCCGCGCGTTTGGCGTCAAGGGCGCCGCCCGCAGCGAATTGCGGACGATGCTGAAAGACCTCGAAAACGAGGGCGAGGTTAAACGCGGCCGCAAGACGCTTAGTCGGCAAGGTCGCCTGCCCGCCATGGTGGTCGCCGATATCGTCGAGCGCGCCACCGATGGCTCGCTGATCGCCAAGCCCGCCGAAAGCGACCAATCGGACACGAAAATTCGCGTGCGAGCGGCAAAATTCAAGCGCGACAAGGCTCCAACGGCGTCTCTTGGCGCACGCGTGCTGCTGCGGGTCGACTTCGACGACGCGACCGGGACCTATTCCGGTCGGGTCGTGAAAATTCTCGACAGAGCCAGGGGACGCGCGCTCGGCGTGTACCGTGCGCTCGACAACGGCGCTGGCCGCGTGTTTCCAATCGAGAAGCGCGCCGCCAGTCGTGATCTGTTCGTGCCGCCTGGAATGAGCGGGGGCGCGGAAGATGGCGAACTCGTCGCCCTCGAGGTTTTGCGTGAAGGGCGCTTTGGCGCGCCCGCCGCACGCGTGGTGGAGCGGCTCGGTCCTGTCGACACCGAACGCGCGATCAGCCAGATCGCGATCGCCGCGCATGGATTGCCCGACGCGTTCTCCGCCGCGGCGCTGGAAGAATCGGAAGCAGCGCGGCCCGCGACGCTCGCTCATCGCGAGGACTGGCGCGATATACTGCTGGTGACGATCGATCCCGCGGACGCCAAGGACCACGACGACGCCGTGTTCGCAGAGCCCGACGCCGATCCGGCCAACGAGGGTGGGTTCCTCGTCACGGTCGCAATCGCCGACGTCGCCGACTATGTCCGGCCCGGGTCGCCGCTCGACCGGGAGGCGCTGGAGCGCGGCAATTCGGTTTATTTTCCGGACCGCGTCGTGCCGATGCTGCCCGAGCGCATCTCCAACGACCTGTGTTCGCTACGCGCTGGCGTGGATCGCCCCGCGCTCGCGGTTCGCATGGTGATCGGCGCCGACGGGCGCAAAAAGCGCCACACTTTCCATCGCATCCTGATGCGCTCGGCCGGCAAGCTCGCCTACCAGCAGGCGCAGAGCGCCGTCGATGGCGTGACCGACGACACGACGGCGTCGCTGCTCGAACCCGTGCTGCGGCCGCTCTGGGCCGCCTACGAGACCGTCAAGCGCGAGCGCGAGGCGCGCGATCCGCTCGACCTCGATCTGCCCGAGCGCAAGCTGATTCTCGACGAGGCCGGCAAGCTGAAGGACGTACGCTGGCCGCAGCGCCTCGACGCGCACCGGCTGATCGAAGAATTCATGATCCTCGCCAATGTCGCGGCGGCGGAAACGCTCGAGGAAGCGGGATCGCCGCTGATCTATCGCGCACATGAAGCGCCCAGCGCGGAAAAGCTGGTCGATCTCGGGGAATTCCTGGCCAGCCTCGGGGTAAAGTTCGCTAAAGGCGAGCGTCTCAAGCCCTCGCATTTCAACCGCGTGCTGGAGAAGCTGAAGGGCGCGCCGACCGAGCGGCTGGTCAACGAAGTCGTGCTTCGCGCGCAGAGCCAAGCCGAGTACACGCACGAAAATTACGGGCATTTCGGTCTAAACCTGCGCCGCTACGCGCACTTTACATCCCCGATCCGCCGCTACGCCGATCTCGTGGTGCATCGGGCGCTGATCCGCGCGCTGAAGCTCGGGCCGGGCGGATTGCCCGACGAGGAAGCGCGGCAGCTCAGCGATGTCGCCGAGCGCATTTCAGCCGCCGAGCGGCGCGCGATGGCGGCCGAGCGCGAGACGGCGGACCGGCTGATCGCCGCGTTTCTGGTTTCCCATGTCGGCGCAAAGTTCTCCGGTCGAATCGCGGGCGTCACCAAAGTCGGACTGTTCGTGAAGCTGGCGGAAACCGGAGCCGACGGCTTCATTCCCGCCGCCAGCCTCGGCGACGACTATTTCCGCTATGAAGAGGCGAGCCGGTCCCTGGTGGGGACGCGCACCGGCGAGACATTCCGCCTTGGCGATCCCGTCGAAGTGCGATTGCTCGAAGCCGCGCCTTTCGCGGGCGCATTGCGGTTCGAAATGCTATCCAAGGGCGCTCGCGCATCCCGAGGCGGCGCTAAAAAGTCATTCGGCGCCAGCGCGCCGGGAACTCGCGGCCCGCGGCCGAATAGTTTTGGTAGAGGAGGTCGCCGATGACCCTGACCATTCCACAAGATATACCCCAGGCTTCCGCTCGCTTCGCGGAACGCCGCCCTCTCCGATTGGCGATCCGGCGCGGCATTATGGAGACGTGCCCGCATTGCGGAAAGGGCGCGCTATATCGTTCCTACCTCAAGGTGGTCGATAATTGTTCGGCCTGTGGGGAGGACCTGACGCATCAGCGCGCCGATGATGCGCCAGCCTACCTGACAATCTTTATCGTCGGCCATTTCATCATTAGCGGCATCGTGGCGACGGAATGGTTTGAGCCCAATGCGCCTTTCTGGATTCCAGCGGTAATCTGGTCGGCGCTCACTATCGTCGTTTCGCTGCTGCTGTTGCCGCGCATCAAAGGCGGCATGATCGGCCTGCAATGGGCAAACCGCATGCACGGATTTGGCGGCCCCGATCGCAACGATCCGGCGAGTACGTGAGCCTGCGACTGCTCGGCGGCGCCTGAGCGCGATGGCGAAAAACAATTATTACAATGGCCCGACGTCGGACCATTTTGACGGTCTGCGGTTCTTTTTCCCCGGTGGTCCCGAGGACAAAAGTGTTGGCGATCTCGTGCGTATGATTTGGAACGCGCAGCGCGAGCGTGCGCCCTGGCCAAAACAAGCGCCGATCCTGCCCTGCGCGCCGCCGCCATCCCGCGTGACGGGCTCGGCGTTGCGGATCACTTTCATGGGCCACTCCACGTTTCTGATCCAGACCGAGGGTGTGAACCTGCTGACCGATCCAATCTGGTCGGATGTTGCGGGACCGTACAACCGAATTGGGCCTCATCGCGTCACGCCGCCGGGGGTTGCGCTTGATCAGTTGCCGCCACTCGATGCAATCCTGCTGAGCCACAATCACTATGATCACCTGGATCTCGTCACATTATCGCGGCTCTCGCGCGTACGCCCCTGCCCGGTGCTGACGCCGCTCGGCAACGATGCGATCCTTCGTCGCCACGATGCGCGCATCGACGCACGCGCTTTCGATTGGGGCGATAGCGTCGATGTCGGAGGATTGCGGATCATGATTGAGCCGGCGATGCATTGGTCGGCGCGCAGCCGCGGCGACCGTCGCATGGCGCTGTGGGCGTCGTTCATGATTTGCGGGGCGGGCGGCGCAATCTATTTTGCTGGCGATACGGGGTTTGGCGACGGCGCATTGTTTACTGAGCTTGCGCAGCGGCACGGACCGGTGCGGCTGGCAATGTTGCCGATCGGCGCCTATGCGCCGCGCTGGTTCATGCGCGATCAGCACGCCAACCCGGAGGAGGCGGTCGAGATTTTTCGTCTGCTGCAAGCCGAGCGTGCAATCGCCTGCCACTGGGGCGCTTTCCGTCTGACTGACGAGCCGTTTGACGAGCCGCCACGCCGCCTTGCCGAAGCATTGGCTCGTGCGGGGATCGATCCCGCTCGTTTTATCGCCCCGTTACCAGGGGGTGTGGTCGAGTTTGCCGCGCCAGTGGATCAGAACCTCGCCGTAGTCTCACCCTGAGAGGTGGAGTCCCGCGCTCACAGCGGGCGGAGAAACGCGGCGAGCTTTAATAGGCCGTCCGGCCAGGGGCCATATCCAGCCTCGGGGTCGATGCGGCCCGCTTCACCCGCATCGACCAAGGCTGACTGCCAATCGCGTGCGAGAACTTGCGAGAAGGCGAACGACGCCCACGGATCGGTGCGGCTCGCGACCATGATGGATGGCCAAGGCAGCGCCGCGCGGGGCGGAGCGAGCCATTCGCCGGGAAGCGACTTTAGCGTCTCCTCATCAGGCGGCGCCACCAGGAAAGCACCACGCACGTCCGCGCCCGCGAGCTCTGCCGCGACATGTGCAATCGCGATAACACCCGTGGAATGGCCGATCAGTAGTTTTGGTTGGCCCGACTCTCGGGCCGCCGCGGTCAGCGCCCGCGTGATGGCGTTTGCGTCAGCTCCCTCGACGTGGCGCGCGGTCGAAAGTTTCAGGCGCCAGCGTGTAAGCCAGTGATCCAGCGAGGCGCCGCCTACTTCGGGGACGCAAATAATGTCGAGATCGGAAACGCGCATCTCATGACTCTAACGCACACGCGAGCGCCGCGCACCCCCTAGCGCCAGGCGACGACGCCGGGGCGCCGAGGATGGGACGGAGCATGGGCGGGCCTTGTGCGCCCCCCACGCCTAATCCGGCTCGGCGACTTATGCCGAGCGGCCTGAAACGTCAGGCGTGATCCCAGTGGCCCCGCCGCCAGTCCCAGTGGTTGCCTTCCCAGACGTAGTGGCCCTTGATCCAGAACCAATTGGGATGTGGCA
>JAYTRP010000746.1:0-2564 GCA_043746145.1 Hyphomicrobiales bacterium
ATCCATTTAAGCGCCCCTGTGGCAAATGCCAAGTGAAGCGTGAGGTTCTAATAAAGCGGGAAGGAACTGAATTTCTCGTGAATGCCTTGCATATCCAATTTAACTGCGGCGCCAGGTCGCATCATTAAATCTAGATTAAATTTGCGTGTAATTAAGCCTATCCCGTCGTTGAGTTGTGGCGAAAGGAAAGTTACCAGCCTCGCTCAATGATTTCTCAAGGTCGGCGGCAATGTTTGTCTTGAGAGGCGCGGCGATGGCTGGGCCGGAAAGGCTTCGTCCGGCGAATCCAACGCAATGATCGTCTAGCGATTTGGGACGTAATGTTCCGCATTTTTTTATCTGCAAGAGAGAATTACCGTCGAAATCAGGCTCACGGATCCGCCGCCCGACGCACTGGGCCAAACGCTTCACCCCCTGCGATACTTCTTTGCGCCGCGCAAAACGATCGCTCCGGTGGAATGAAGCGAGAGCCGAATTAGCCGCTTTGGGTCTGCTCGACCAAGCTCGGCTTGAAATTGCTCGGAAGATGCGCGTATCTGGCGGCCCGCCGAGGAGTAGCGCATGTCGCCCGTCAGAGTCGCCATTATAGGCGTCGGCAAGATTGCCCAGGACCAGCACCTGCCGGTGATCGCGAAGAATAGCGATTTTCAACTGGTCGGGGTCGTGAGCCAGCGTGGCCTCTCGGCGCCGGGGGTTCCGACTTTCCATACCGCCGAAGAACTCTATGCCGAGATTCCGGTCGACGCGGTCGCTGTCTGCACGCCGCCGCATGTGCGTCACACGATCGCACGCGAAGCGCTGGCCGCGGGCAAGCATGTGATGCTGGAGAAGCCGCCGGCGGCTACACTGGCCGAGATGAACGATCTGCGCGCGGGCGCCGCGGCTGCGGGGCGCGTGATTTTCGCCACCTGGCACTCCCGCTATAACGCGGCGGTCGACGAGGCGAAGAAGCGGCTCGCGGGCCAGCGCCTGCGTAGACTGACGATCACCTGGAAAGAGGACGTGCGCCGTTGGCACCCCGGCCAGGACTGGATTTGGGACGCGGGTAATTTCGGCGTGTTCGACCCCGGCATTAACGCGCTGTCGATCCTCACCAAGATCGCGCCGGCGCCGATGTTCGTGAAATCGGCGATGCTGGGCTTTCCCGCCAATCGCGAGACCCCTATCGCCGCATCGCTCGTCTTTTCCTGCCCGCTTGCGACAGCGGATGCGGAGATGACCGCCGAAATCGACTGGCGCCAGGAAGGCGATCAGACCTGGAACATCGACATTGAGACCGAAACCGGCGTCCAGCTACGCCTGACTCACGGCGGCTCCAAGCTTCATGTTGACGATCGGTTGATGGTCGACGCGCCGATGCAGGAATATGAGGGCCTCTACGCCCATTTCGCCCAACTGCTGAAAAGTGGAGAAAGCGGGATGGACGCGACGCCGTTTGAACTCGTCGCCGACGCGTTCATGGTGGGCTCGCGCAGGACCGTGGAACCGTTCCACTGGTAGAAATCCACGGCTACGCCATTGTCTCCGCGGATGATCGGATCGCGGATGCTGAGGGCGCGATGCCGACGGCGTTACGCAATGAAGCCGACTGGGCTTATTTCCAGGCCGGGCTAGATCGCGCCGATCTCGTAGCGCTTGGCCGAGTGAGCCACGAAGCGACGCCAAATCCTAAGCGCCGACGGCGCCTGATCCTGTCGCGCGGTGTGACGACGCTCGAGCAGCGTTTGGACGGCTGGTGGTGGAATCCGGTGGCTTTGCCGTGGGCGGATGTCGCGTCGCGCCTTCTGCCGCAAGACGGTTGCGTCGCTGTTCCGGGAGGCCAGGCGGCATTCGAAGCATTCCTACCGTGCTTCACGGCATTCCATCTCTCGCGCGCGCACAATGTCCGATTGCCGCGCGGTCGCGGATTGTTCGAGGCTTGCGAACGAGGCGTCGCAGCCGAGAGCGTCCTCGTCAAAGTTGGGCTGCAAGCCACGCCGCCTCGCTGGATCGACGAGGCGGCGCAAGTGTCTCTGCAAATTTTCGAAGCAAAGCGAGGGCATAGAACTGTGCGGGCGTAAACCCGCGCAGGGACTTCCAACTAGCTCGCGAGCGTCACTTGGGACATCCGGGCTGACCGGGATGGCCGCAAGGGCCCGCAGGATGCGGAGCGGGCGCGGCGGGACGCGGAGCCTGCGGCGGGGGAGCGGGGTGAGGAGCGGGCGGCGCCGGACGAGGCGGCTGCGGCCTAGGCGCTTCGATCCTTGGCTCGGGCCGACGCTCTTCACGCTTAGGCTCGGCCCTTGGAGCGGGCGCGGCTCTCGGCGCGGGCTCTGCTCTTAAAGCAGGCGCGGCTCTTGGCGCGGGCGCGGCTCTTGGCGCCTCCGCCTTTGGCTCAGGACGACGTTCCTCACGCTTGAGCGCGGGCTCGGCTTTCGGCTCTTCCGATTTCGCGGGCTCGACCTTGCGCTCCTCGACCTTCTTGCCATGCTCGGCCTTGCCGCGATCCAATTTGGTTGGTTCGCCTCCAGGCGCCTCCGGCTTGGCCGCCTCGGGCTTGACCACGGCAGGTTTGGCGACCTCAG
>JAYTRP010000747.1:0-2561 GCA_043746145.1 Hyphomicrobiales bacterium
CCGGCGGCCCGGCCTCGCCCAGCGTCTTCCAAACGACGCCGCCCCAACCCGCGCGAAACGCGCGCTCGACATTGGTCTTGCGGTCGGTTGGCGGCGCCGAGGCGAGCCAGAACGGGTTTGGCGATTTGATGCCGAGGAAATCGGCGCGAAGATCAACCACTCGTGCACTCCGTTAGACGATCATGGCAAATCATTGCAAACAGCCCGTCTTTGCAAACAGCCGTCATTGCGAGAAGCAAAGCGACAAAGCAACCCAGGGGCCTCATGATGCGGCCCCTGGGTTGCTTCGCTACGCTCGCAATGACGGTTGACCCCTGGGTTATCGCGGCCCGTCAACGCGCTCGGCCCAACATTGCGAACAACCGTCATCGTGAACATCCCGTCATTGCGAGAAGCGCAGCGACGAAGGAAACCAGGGCTTCAGAATGCGGCCCCTGGTTTGTTTTGCTTCGCTCGCCATGACGGGCGTTCGCTCGCAATGATGGTCCATCCTACTTACGCAGCGCCGCATCGATCGAACGCGCCGCCTGTTTGCCGTCCTCCACCGCGCTGACCGTCAGCGCGGGACCATCCGCCACACAATCGCCGCCGGCCCAGACCTTCGCCAAGCTAGTGCGCCGCTCGGCGTCGACGATCAACTTGCCATCCTTGAGCGCTGGCGCCGCGGTTCCGAATATTTCGGGCAGGCCGATTTGGCCGATCGCGGTGAACACCACATCCGCCTCGATACGGAACGGCGCGCCGCTGACGACCAGCCGGCCGTTTTCAAAGCGCGTGCGCTCGCACAGCACGGCCGACACGGCGCCGTTATGCCCTTCAAGCGAAACCGGGCGCGCCCAGGGGCGGATCGCGACGCTATTGGTTTGCGCGAGTTCGCGCTCGTAGCCGCTCGCCTTCATGTCTTCGAGCCCGCGCCGATAGAGGATCGTCACCAGTTCCGCGCCGAGCCGCTTCGACTGAACGGCCGCGTCGACCGCCGTCATGCCGCCGCCGATCACGACCACCCGCCGCCCGATAGGCAGCGTCGTCAGATCCTTTGCCTGCCTGAGGTTCTCGATGAACGCGACGGCGTCGATTACGTTGGCCAGATTGTCCTCACCGTCGAGGCCAAGCTTGTTGACGCCGCCAAGACCCGCGCCGACGAACACCGCGTCAAAATCTTTGGCGAGGCTTTCGATCGTGAAGTCGCGGCCGAGCGCCTGTCCCATCTTCGTCTCGATGCCGCCGATCGACATAATGAATGCGGCTTCGCGCGCGGCGAAATCGTCCGGCGTCTTGTAAGCGGCAATGCCATATTCGTTCAGGCCGGCTACTTTTTCGCGGGCCTCGAAAATAACGGGCGAATGTCCAGAGACGGCAAGCGCATGCGCGCAAGCAAGGCCCGCGGGGCCAGCGCCGACGATTGCAATACGCTTGCCCGTGGAAGCGGCGCGGGTGAAGGGATAGCTCCCGGTCGCCATTTGCGCGTCGACCGCGTAGCGCTGCAACAGGCCGATTCTGACCGGCTTGCCCTCGGCGTGCTCGCGCACGCAGGCTTCCTCGCAGAGCGTCTCGGTTGGACAGACGCGGGCGCACATGCCGCCCATGATGTTTGCGTCGAGGATGGTCCCGGCCGCCCCAAGCGGATTGCCCGCAGCGATTTCGCGAATGAACAGCGGAATGTCGATTGCGGTGGGACAAGCCCGTTGGCACGGCGCGTCGTAGCAAAAATAGCAACGCTCCGCTTCGACATGCGCCTCATGCAGGGAGAGAGCCGGATGCAGATCGCCAAAATTAGCCTTTAGCGTTGCAGCGTCGAGCCGGCCTGGAACCACATCGGCTGTTCCCTCGGGTTGCGAGACCATTCCCATTACGGCACCCCCGTGACGCGGCAAAAAAACCTGACTGTTTGGTCAAGAACTTCGCGCCCGGCGAAGAGCCTGTCAAGTCGGGCGTATGGCGTGAGTTGCGCCTCGTCTGGCGAGAAATGGTGCAGCGCGACGGATGGTTCTTGCGCGCGCCCTGCCTAGCCTCTACGTCCGCCGCTTGACTTCTTCTCTGGCCGTGTCTCTCTAGCGCCCCAATTTAGGGCAGACCTTGGGCGCCCCAATTTAGGGCAGACCTTGCTCGACGTAATCGCCCAACCCACGCAGTCAGGAGTAGCAATGACGACGGCGCTTTTGTTTCCGGGGCAAGGCTCGCAGAGCGTCGGTATGGGCAAAGCGCTCGCTGACGCCTTTCCCGCATCGCGCGCGGTGTTCGAGCGCGTCGACGCGGCGCTGGGCGAGTCGCTGTCGAAGCTGATCTTCGAGGGCCCCGAGTCCGAATTGATGCTGACCACCAATGCGCAGCCCGCCTTGATGGCGACCAGCATCGCCGCGTTGCGGGCGCTCGAATCGGAAGCGGGGCTTAACGTGGCGCGCGACGCCGCCTTTGTCGCTGGCCACTCACTCGGTGAATATTCCGCGCTTTGCGCCGCGGGCTCGCTGACGCTCGAGGATACGGCCCGGTTGCTGAGGATTCGCGGCGCAGCGATGCAGAAAGCCGTGCCCGTTGGCGAGGGCGCGATGGCGGTCATTCTG
>JAYTRP010000748.1:0-8053 GCA_043746145.1 Hyphomicrobiales bacterium
CCGATGTTGCGGAGTGTGCTGTTTTAGGCATCAAGGACGCAATCAAGGGCGAACAACCCTGCGGCTTTTTAGTTTTAAAGGCAGGGGTAAATCGGCCTCCAGAATTAATTGAAAAGGAAGTCGTTGCGCTAGTTCGGGATAGGATTGGACCCGTTGCGTCCTTCAAACTCGCCTTAGTTGTTCCGCGCCTTCCTAAAACTCGTTCGGGGAAAATTTTGCGAGGTACAATTAAGAAAATAGCCGAGCATGAGGAATGGATAATGCCGGCAACAATCGAGGATCCCGAAGCATTGGATGACGTTGCAGCCGTTTTGGGTCGTCGCGGCTTTTAAGGAAAGTAACACGCTTCCTGAGGACCACAGAGGCTAAGACATTCTTTTGAAAACGACGGCCGCTCGCCGAGATGGATGCTTATGCTATCCCATATCGAGAACACATCTCATCACGACACAATATTCGCTCCATCCACCGCGGCTGGACGGAGCGCCATCTCTGTCGTGAGAATCTCGGGACCGAGTTGTGACGACATCCTCCGAGCCATTGCTCCGGGCCCACTTCCAGCGGATAGAGTCGCTACATTACGCCGGTTGAAAGACAGTGAAGGGGACCTTCTTGATCGTGGTTTGGTTGTGAGGTTTTACGCTCCTCGAAGCTTTACAGGCGAGGAGATGGTGGAACTTCACGTCACGGGAGGGAGGGGCGTGATTAGCGGGGTGCTTGAAACTCTCGGCGCTATGGCAGGTTTGCGTCCGGCCGAGCCAGGGGAGTTCGCGTGGCGCGCCTTCCAGAACGGAAAACTCGATTTATCCGAAATAGAAGGATTGGGTGAACTCGTTGCAGCTGAAACGGCAGCACAACGACGACAGGCGCTTCGAGTCACGGAAGGGCAACTCAGTAGAAGTGCCGACGCGATTCGAGCAATGATCTTAAAAGCAATGTCTTTGATCGAGGCGGAGATTGATTTTTCGGACGCGGAAGATGTCGTCGGGCAATCAAAGCTCGCCGTCCACGAAATAGTTCGATCTGCTCTGAAAATAGTTCGCGCTATTCTCGACGGCGCCACGGTCGCAGAAAGACTTAGGCATGGTTTGACAGTCGTGATTGCCGGCGCACCAAACGCGGGAAAATCTACTCTCATTAATGTTCTGTCAAAACGCGACGTTGCCATTGTTTCTGAGATTCCAGGCACCACTCGAGACACGTTGGAAGTCGCATTGGACTTGGACGGCTATCCCGTCAGGATAATTGATACCGCTGGGATTCGTGACAGCGTCGATCCGATCGAGCGGATAGGCGTGCAACGCGCGAGAAACGCTATCGACAAAGCGGATGTGATTTTGTGGCTTTACGAGGGAAAGCGCTCGTCTTCTACGTCGTGGCAAGGAGGCGGCGAAATTATCTGGGTCAGGACCAAAAGCGATCTGGAACTATTGGAGTACTCCGAGGACGATAACTCCGATGCAGTTTCAATCTCGGCAAAGACGGGCGACGGCTTGGCGAGGTTACTCGCGCGCATTGCGGGAATTGCCAGATCTCACTTCAGCGAGGCTGATACATCTTTGCTCGTGACTGAGCGACAAACAGGCGCTTTCACGGCGACAGAGGAAGCTCTGTGTAGGATTCTCGAAGAAGACTCTGACGAGATCGAGTTTCTAGCCGAGGATTTGCGCTTAGCTGCCCGGTCTGTGGGTCGCATTTCGGGTCGCGTGGGTGTTGAGGATGTGTTAAGCGACATCTTCTCACGCCTTTGTATCGGAAAGTGATTTGTTTCACGTGAAACGACGCCCGTCGCATTTCGATGTGGTTGTTATCGGTGGGGGACACGCCGGGTGCGAAGCCGCAGCTGCGGCCGCGCGAATGGGTTCAACTACGGCACTTATAACTCTAAAAGCCAACGCAATTGGCGTGATGTCTTGCAATCCGGCAATCGGCGGGCTGGGCAAAGGACACCTTGTTGGTGAAATCGATGCCTTGGACGGACTTATGGCCAGAGCGGCTGACCTATCGGGAATACAATTCCGAGTTCTAAATCGCCGCAAGGGGCCTGCGGTCCAAGGACCCCGAGCGCAAACGGATAGAAAACGCTATCGCGCTGCCATTCAATCTTTGCTTGCGGCAACTGAAAATCTTCACGTTATTGAAGGTGAAGTTGCACAACTTCGAACCGAGCAGGGCGCGATTGTAGCGGTCGTGTTAGCAGACGGAACGATGTTGAACTGCAGCAGCGCCGTTGTGACAACCGGCACGTTTCTTCGCGGAGTTATACACGTCGGCGCTGAACAATGCCCCGCAGGCAGAATGGGTGAAGCCGCTGCTGTCGCTCTTTCAAATGACTTCGAGCGGCTCGGCTTTAAGCTCGGCCGATTGAAAACCGGAACACCTCCGCGCCTGGATGGATCGACTATCAACTATAAGATTTTGGAGGCTCAACCGGGCGACGCTGAACCCCGATTGTTTTCGGCGCTTAGCGAAACAGTCGCCTGTCCGCAGATTTCCTGCCACATCACTCGTACTACGACAAAAACCCATGACTTCGTCAGGGCCAATAAGCATCAAACAGCGGTTTACTCGGGCGCCATTTCTGGTCCTGGGCCGCGCTATTGCCCTTCGATTGAGGACAAAGTGGTCCGGTTTCCAGATCGCGAAAGTCATCAAATCTTTCTTGAGCCTGAGGGTCTTGATGACCGAACCGTCTACCCCAATGGCATCTCGACGTCTTTGCCCCGGGATGTTCAAGCCGCAGTCGTCGCGACCATTCCAGGGCTTGAGCAAGCAAAAATCCTGCGCCCGGGGTACGCTGTCGAGTACGATTACGTCGACCCTCGCCAATTGCTTTCCAGTTTGATGACCCAGAAAGTCGCGGGTCTTTTCCTGGCTGGGCAAATCAATGGCACCACAGGATATGAGGAGGCCGCCGCGCAAGGTCTTGTAGCTGGGATAAATGCTGCGCGCCACGCCGCCGGACAATCGAGTGTTCATTTCGATAGGGCGGACTCGTATCTTGGAGTGATGATCGACGATTTAGTTACACGGGGGGTCACCGAGCCCTATCGGATGTTCACGTCCCGCGCGGAATATAGACTTTCGCTTAGATCTGATAATGCAGACGAGCGCTTAACTGGTTTCGGCATGTCGATCGGTGTGGTCGGGGCTACACGGGGCGGCTATCACAATCACCTTATGGAGCAGTTGCGAAGCGCTCGGGTGTTGATGCGATCTGTTAATGCGACGCCGCAAAGATTGCAAAGTTTTGGAATTACCACTCGTCACGATGGTGCTCGACGATCCGCATTTGAGTTGACGGCTCAACCGGAATTTACCATCGGCCAGTTGTCGCGCGTCTGGCCTGAACTTGAAAAGATTCCAGCCTGTTTAGTGTCACGTCTTGAAGCTGACGCGAAATATGCAGTTTATCTGAATCGCCAAGCGGAGGACATTGCTAGGCATCGGCTGACTGAATCCTGGAAGGTGCCAAGCGATCTTGACCTGGACTCAATATCTGGATTATCGAACGAGATCCGCGCGAAGTTCTCGACCTCGCGTCCGACAACGATTGGCCAAGCAAGTCGGGTGGAGGGCATGACGCCTGCAGCATTAACGCTGCTAGCGGCGCATTCGCGTCGGTGGATGAATCTTAGCGATCAAAAAAGGAAGTCAGCAGAAAGCCGTTTCACGTGAAACACGGGCTTTGACGCCGGTTTTGTCGCCGCATTTGCATGCAGACCTTGATCCCCGCTTCCGCGACCGGATGACGGGTTACATTTCCCTATTGGACCGCTGGCGACGTGTAACAAATCTAGTCTCCGACGCATCGTTCGAGCAAATTTGGACACGCCATATCTTGGATTGTGCTCAACTCCGTTTATACGCTCCGACGGCCGTGGTATGGGTTGATATTGGGTCTGGCGCTGGGTTGCCGGGGCTTATTATCGCCGCACAACTCGCTGACACACCGAAAGCAGTCGTCCATTGCATTGAAAGCGATCAACGAAAATGTGCTTTTCTGCGTGCGGCAATTCGTACATTGGACTTGCCGGCAGTCGTCCATCCTAAGCGAGTAGAAGACGTGAGTGCTTCAGATCTCGGTCATGTCGACGCTATTACTGCTCGCGCCGTCGCCCCTTTGCAAAAGCTGCTGCACTACGCTGCACCGTTCTTTAGTGAAGACACCATCGCCGTATTTCCGCGGGGACGGTCAGAAGAAACAGTCCTCGATCCATTGCAAGAGAAGGCATTTCAGGTTGAACGGTCCACAAGCGCTATTGACTCCCGCGCATATGTCTTGCGTATTCGCCGCAACCTTTAGGTGATTCATGGACGGTAAGTCCTATCATTCGGAGCTTATGACGCGCGCGCCGCCTCGCGTACTTGTTCTTGCAAATCAAAAAGGGGGGGTGGGCAAAACAACGACAGCGATCAATTTGGGTACAGCGCTGGCCGCGATCGGCGAGCGAGTTCTCCTTATCGACTTGGACCCGCAGGGAAACGCGTCGACGGGTCTTGGCATCGATAGGAAGGCTCGGATCTTCTCGAGTTATGACGTTATTGCCCTAGGCCGACCATTGGCGGAAGCCACATTGCCTACGGTGGTCCCTAGACTAACGATTGTGCCATCTACTTTAGATCTTCTCGGTGTAGAGCTAGAAATATCTACTCATCACGACCGTTCGCATAAACTCAAGCATGCCATTCAAGACCTTCCGAATTCTCATTCGGAATATGCTGATATGTCTTACATCCTTATTGATTGCCCACCCTCGCTCAACTTGTTGACGATAAACGCTCTCGCGGCCGCACACGCTGTTGTTGTGCCTTTGCAATGCGAATTTTTCGCTCTGGAAGGGCTTTCACAGTTGCTTAGCACTGTCGAGCAAGTGCGAAAGACACTCAATCCCGCGCTCACGATTCACGGCGTCGTCCTCACAATGTTTGATCCTCGCAATTCCCTAGCAAGCCAAGTCGTTGCCGACGTTCGAGCTTTTATGGGAGACAAGGTTTACCAGACGGTCATTCCGCGAAATGTTCGCGTTTCTGAAGCGCCGTCGCACGGAAAGCCGGTTCTGCTTTACGATCTTAAATGTGCTGGAAGCCAAGCGTACCTGAAACTCGCCTCCGAGTTGATTCAACGCGAGCGCCAAAGCAACGATGCATTGCGATAGATGGCATTGAGGACCAAGATGGAACAAGAAAACACACGTGCGCACGAGCATCGACCACGCCTCGGCCGAGGCTTGGCCGCATTGCTTGGTGAAACCTCGCTTGAAGATCAGGCTTCGGAGAAGTCGCGCGGAGTGCGAAAGGCGCCGATCGAATTCTTACGCGCCAATCCTAAAAATCCGCGGAAGATTTTCTCGGAGAATGATCTTGACGAATTAACCGATTCCGTTCGGGAACGCGGGGTGCTGCAACCTATATTAGTACGCGCCGTCGCTCGTGTTTCCGATGCTTATGAAATAGTTGCAGGTGAGCGCCGTTGGCGAGCGGCGCAACGCGCGGGATTACACGACGTTCCGATTATTGTGCTTGAGGTCAGTGACCGGGAAGCCCTGGAAATTGCGATTATCGAGAATGTACAGCGAAGCGATTTAAATGCGCTCGAGGAAGCCTCTGGGTACATACAGCTTGCTGCGGAGCACGGATACAGCCACGCAGACATAGCCAAAGTTGTCGGAAAAAGCCGTAGCCATATCGCCAATACGACACGCCTTTTGAACCTTCCAGATCACGCACGCGATCTTCTTTCCTCTGGCGCCATTTCAGCAGGCCATGCACGAGCCCTCCTTGCCGTCGACAACCCGAACAGCGTAGCAGACCGAATTGTCGAACAAGGCCTTACGGTGCGAGACGTTGAACGATTGGGAGAGAATTCGGGAAAGACGACAAGAGCTAGAACCAAAACGACGGGTAGGGTCGATGCCGACACTAAGGCATTGGAAGACAAGCTGGCGTTAACGTTAGGCGCGCGCGTCAAGATCCTTCATTCAGGAGATAATGGCGAGCTTCGCGTAACGTTCTCAAACTTCGATCAATTGGACGATTTTTGCCGACGCCTAACGGCTCATTCCGGCTGATTGATAATACGCTATCGCTGCTGCGCTCGCGCGCTGGATGCCAGCGCCCATAGCGCGCGTGTCGCAACAGCCCTTGCTGCGGCAGGCCGTATTCGGATTCGCGCCAAAACCTCGCGGGCCCACAGCAATCTCTGCTGTAAAGCCGGCCCCTTCCATCTCTTCGCCTGTTCAGTAAGCAACGTTCTTTGGCTCGGAGAGAGCCTGAAAAAACCCGCCGGCAAAGACGAGTCAAACGGCTTACCGGATGGTGGACTTATCTTCAGTTGATGTAACATCTCAATATTACTAATCAGCTTTGAAACAATGAACGCCGCATCACCATCTTCGGCAAAGTACCGGCTTGCTAACGTTTCCACATTAGACAAATTTCCCAACAGAGTTGACTCAATCAATTTATCCGCACTGGAGGGAGCCGCGTCAGAAACAATAGCTTCGACATCGCCAATCTCTATCTGCTGCTTACCTTGACAATATATCATAAGCTTGGACACTTCTCCTCGGCTCGTTAGCCTATCCGACCCCAGCAGCGAAATTAAATAACTCTGCGCCTCCGCTGTCAGTGTCAGATTGGCTTCTCTCGCTTCAGTCTCAACGATGGCCTGAAGAGACCGACGCTCATCGGGATAGCACTCGATCGACGCTGCTACCGCAGATTGTTCAAACAATACTCGCATGCTCGATCCCTTTTTAAGCGAACCGGCCTCGAGCACGATCGAGCAATCAGGCGGAGGAGCTTCAAATATCGGATTCAGCGCCGCAGTGAGATCACGTTGGTTTCCATCAATCCAAATGACTTTGCTGCCTCCGAACATGTCGACAGCGTCTGACTCATTCCGGAGGGCGCTATGCTCGCGGCTCAACGCCTCGCCATCCATTCTCACAAGGTTCGACGCCTGCGACGCCTGTTTTGCGAGCGCTTTCACGAGCCGTGACGCCCGTTCATGAATTAGGCCCTGATCACTTCCATGCAGCAGGAAAAGCGCAACGCCCTTAGGCGGTCGTTGAGCGATGTCATCGCCAGCATCCGATTTCACGATCGTCATCGTTGATCGCCTTGGTTGTGACAGTCAGCAAAGCGCCAGCGCCATTATCGTTATATCTTAGCTGAGCCACCTTATAATGCCGCTTTTACCCAGGCGCGGAATCGACTACCTAGGTAACATCCTGACTTGGCGATGGCGCATCATGACAAGCTACAACCTATTCCTTCTTCCTGGCGACGGCATCGGTCCAGAAGTTATGGCCGAAGCAGAAAAGGTAATCAGTTTTTTTGATCAGGAAGGCTCGGCGCATTTTACAACCGAAAAGGGTCTAGTCGGTGGATGCGCCTTTGACGCGCATGGAGCCGCGATTAGCGACGCTGATGTGGCGCGAGCGGATGCTGCTGACGCCGTGTTGCTTGCCGCTGTCGGCGGGCCCAAGTGGGCAAATGTGCCTTACGAGGTCCGGCCAGAGGCGGGTCTACTGAGGCTGCGAAAGGATTTGGCGCTTTATGCGAATATCCGACCGGCCATTTGCTATCCCGCACTGGCCGATGCTTCTTCCTTGAAGCGCGAAGTCATCGACGGTCTAGACATTATCATTGTGCGTGAGCTTACCGGGGGCGTCTATTTCGGCGAACCGAAAGCAATTATTGACCTGGGCAATGGGCAAAAGCGCGGTATCGATACTCAGGTGTACGACACCTATGAAATTGAAAGAATCGGCCGCACGGCCTTTGAGCTAGCACGCCAACGCGGCAATAGAGTTACTTCGTCTGAAAAGCATAACGTAATGAAGTCAGGCGTGCTTTGGCGGGAAGTTATCACCGCATTGCATGAACGTGAATTTCCAGATGTCAAATTGGAGCATCAGCTGGCTGATGCGCTCGGAATGCAGCTCGTTCGATGGCCTAAACAGTTTGACGTAATCGTAACGGATAACTTGTTCGGCGACATGCTCTCAGATGTGGCTTCAATGCTGACGGGCTCGCTTGGTATGCT
>JAYTRP010000749.1:0-2557 GCA_043746145.1 Hyphomicrobiales bacterium
TCGAGCCAAGCCCGCTCGATCCGGGCGACGTCGGCGAGCCACGGCAGCGATTGCGCATACTCGTAGCGCGCGATGAAAGCAGGGAAATCACGGCCATACTCGAACAGCAGAGGCGAGGTTGGCGGCGTCTCGCGCAGATGGAGCCGCGCCATCGCTCGAAAGAAGTCCAAACCGGTAATTCGCTGCGTGGCGGGAAAGATGGCCGCCAGCGATTCGATCAGGCTCACCGTGACGTTGTTGCGGTAAATGTCGTAGCGCTTGTTCGCCGCTTTGCCATGGGGTCCGACGATTCCGGCCGGCGCCACCCGCGCGGGTTGCAGCAGAGGCTCGGCGAAGGCGGTCGCGAAGCCACCGTTTTCGTTCGCCGCGCGCATGGCCCGCTCAACGTTGAGCATGGACTTTGCCCCTTGGGATGGCGGACTGATGACGGTCCAGCACAGTTTGCGCAGCGGAGGATTCCGCTTTGAGCACGGGCCAGTCCGGGATTTTGCTGTCCCATTCCACCAGCGTGGGTATCGGTCCGCAGCGGTTGATGACGATGTCGAACAGCTTCCACACGGCGTCGGCGACCGGTCCGTCGTGGCTGTCGATCAGCAGCAGATCGCCCTCGTCGTCGGCCTGCGCGGCATGTCCCGCCAAATGGATTTCGCCGACACGATCGAGCGGAAAATCGGCGAGATAGTCAGTCGCCGAGAAGCCGTGGTTCGTCGCGGATACGAAGACGTTGTTGAGATCGAGCAGCAAGCCGCAGCCGGTGCGCCGGGACAGTTCGCGGATGAAAGCCGTCTCGCTGAACTCCGATTCGCGAAAGGCGACGTAGGTAGATGGGTTTTCGAGCAGAATAGGTCGCCCGATCGCCTGCTGCATCTGATCGATATGCGCCGCGACACGAGCGAGCGTCGCTTTGGTGTAGGGGAGCGGCAGAAGGTCGTTGAAAAACGTGCCTTCGTGAGTCGACCACGCCAGATGCTCGGAAACCAGCGCCGGCTCATAGCGCTCGACGAGGTCGCAAAATCGGGCGAGGTGCGTAACGTCCAAAGGCTGCGGGCCGCCGATCGACATGCACACGCCGTGCAAGGAAATCGGATGGTCGCGCCTGATGTTGTCGAGGGCGCGATGCGGCGCCCCACCGGCGCCCATATAGTTCTCCGCGTGCACCTCGAAGAAGCCATCGTGCCGAGGCTCGGCCAGAATGGAAGACAGGTGCTCGTGCTTGAAACTCGCGCCAGCCAAGCCCGCGACGGGATGAGCGGGAAAGCGAAGCGGATGCAAGGTGTGTTGAGGTTGGATTGTCGCTTGCATCGTCATCTCCGCTTTCCCACTGCTCAAGCCTGAATGGTCAGGTCTGGCGTCCCGGGGTCAGGACGCCGTCCCGTTCGTTCAGGACGCTGACCAGCCTGCTCAGGACGCTGACAACGAGCCCACCTTGCCGCCGGGGATTTGGATGGAGCCGCAGGTGTCGTGCTGGACGAACTTCCAGGAATTGCCCTGGAAATCGACAGTCGACGTCCCCTGGCAGGTTGTTCCGGGGCCGGCGGCGCAGTCGTTCTGGCCCTTCAGGGCGACGCCAAAGCACTTTTCTTTATGGGCTGCCGTCGCGGCAGCCATTTCACCCTTGGACAGGGGCGCAGCGGCGGCCATCGTGGCAAGCGCGCTGGCGACGGCGCTGGCGAGAAGAACCGAACTTACCGTGGATCGAATGGACATCGATTTGTCTCCTGTTAAGCTTGTCGACACACCGGCATGGCGTACGTCGATGAGCTTTGATCGCATGGAGACTTCGGTGTGTGCAGACCACGGCGGCTATGGATTCGATGCTTGAATGGACACCTCGGCGAGACGCTGCCGGCTCGGGCAAATGGCCAATGCGCAAATTCAGACGTATCGGAGCGTAACTTGCACGCTCTCGCAATCGAACAGACTGACAGCAAGGGTTAGATACGAACTGGCCATAGGCCTCCCGTGCGACGAGGACTGTCAAAGGCCGGGCGTTCGATGACCGGCGATTGGGACGCGCTGCTTATTTTCTTGGCTCCTGCAGACCCAGGCGCCGTTTCGAAATCTGGAACGACGCACGGCAACGGAAATTCCGAATGGAAATGCATCAGGTCCGGTATTTCATGGCGACCGCCAAGCATCTCAATTTTACCCGCGCCGCCGACGAGCTGCAGGTCGCCCAGCCCTCGCTAACCCGCGCTATCCTCAAGCTTGAGGAAGAGCTCGACGGTCCCCTGTTCCGGCGCGAACGCTCCAACACCCACCTCACCGAGCTAGGACGGATGATGCTGCCGCATCTTCAGGCGGCCTTGACGGCGGCCGAAGAAGCCAAAAGCGAAGCCCGGCGATTTCGGCATCAAGAACGCGGCACGTTGATGCTGGGCGTCTGCATCAGCGTCGAGGCGGGGACGGCGCTCGCCCTCCTGATCGGCATCGCGCGCGATCTCGTGGGTCTCGACTTGGCGGTCGAAGTGGCCCCGCAGGAGGAGATCGAACGGCGACTGATGGCGGGCGAACTCGACGCCGCTATTCTGGCGCTTATCGGCGGCGCCCAAAGCCG
>JAYTRP010000750.1:0-2553 GCA_043746145.1 Hyphomicrobiales bacterium
CTTATTGGCGACTTTGCGGCGTTCTTCTTCGGAGAGTTTGGACTAGGTGGCTCTTCTGGCCTTTCGCGGAAATGTCAGATCAATTCCTGGCGGAAAATAACACGATCGGAATCTCAATCGAGGGTAATTTTTCAGCGCAACGGCGCGATCAGTATGCGATGGAAGAGCGGGCCGATAGGCGTAGAGATTATCAGGCGTTCGTCGCCAGGCCGAGTAGTTCCGCATCAGGCGCGGAATATGAAACAACCCGAATATCGAGATCGCAATCGCCCACCGCTTCGAGGGCTCGCTTGATCGCGCCGATAATCCAGGCGCGCTCATTGCCGAACGCTCCGCCGCCCAGCAGCGTCAAAAGCGCAATGTTCGAACCGCCGTTTGCCGCCTCGATGGCGGCGGCGAGGAGCGTCGCCTCATAAGCGGCCTCGAGCACAAGCGTCGCGAAGGCGCTCCACGCCCGGGCAGGTACGCTCGAATAGGCGACCGGGAGCGCTGAGCAGAAGGCCTGCGAAACCCGAACGTGAGGGGAGGCGCCAGGAACGGTTACTTCGATCCCGCGATGCAGGCCGATCGCCAGCCGGCCGCGTATCGCCTGGATCGAGTCGAGGTCAGCTTTGGCGAGCCATTGGGAAATGGCCGTCAAGCCGGATGCCGAATACAGGGCGTAGCCGTTGCTCATGGTCCATAGGTCGGCGACCGGGCGCTGCAGGGCTTGGCTTAAGGCGGACCCGACGCCGGCAAGTCCATCCAACTGGCGGGTTCGGGTCTGCCCAGAGGCTCCGTTGAAAGGCACAAAATAATTGCGGTAGATAGTCGCCGGGGCCGCGGCGAGCGCGCAGGTCGGGCCCTGAGTGTGATCGTGGATGTAGCGCGTGACCCCATCTTCGGGCGTGACGTTGGGGGCGATCATTTCGAGCGCGTTGAACTGCGAGGCGACCTGAAACAAGGCCCCAGCATATTCGGGTTGAGCGTGAAGCCGACGCACGTCGCCCTGGACGACGCTCACTTTTGGACGGCCGCCGCGACGTTTGGACTGCGCCGCCCGTTTCCTCAGGTCCCCCAGCGAGACCATTTCGAATTCGCCAATCGCCCAGCTTCGCGCGTTTGTGCGGGAGATGAGCCGGTCGTCCCTGACCTCGAGCCTGGCCTTCGTCTCGGCGTAGGTCGTCTCGGGAAACCCCATCAAGTCCTCGAACCAGTTCACGGCGCGCCTTTCTCACATTTCTCGTTTTCGATTTGCATTCGGCTTCCCAAACGCGTCGGCAGCCGCCCACACGGCGTCGCCTCACCAAGGTCCCGCGGGATGACGCTCCCTCGCCTCGGCCGCTGACCAGGGACGCTCAGAGACGGCTCAGGGACCGCTCAGAGACGCTCGCAGACGGCTACGCCAGTTTGACCCACCCCTCTTGCGCGCGCGTCTCAATCGCGCCCGGGCGCACGTCCCTGACGGCCTCTATGGCCTTCGTTGCGTTGACCCCCTCTTCCACCGGCAAGCGCGCCGTGATCATGCCGGCGCGCCCAAGGCCGCCGCGGCAATGGACGAGGACGTTGTCGCCCGCTCGCAAGCGCCGGCGAAGTTCGGCGCTATGCGCCGGCCACGAACGTTCAAAGAAGGCATCGGGAACGTCGACGTTGCGGATCGGCAGATGAAGCCATTCGATGCCGCGTCGGCGAACTTCCGCGCCCAGGGTGGGAATGCCGAGGAGGTCGAACTCGTGCGCCTCGATGAGCGTCACCAGCGTGCCAGCGCCCCAGGCGACGATGACGTCGAGGTCCGCCAAGAGGTCGCGCAGCCAGGGGCTGGGCCACGACGTCGGATCTTTCTTGCCCGGCGCGAAAGTCAGGCACAGCGCACCGCGGAAGGGAGCGCCTTCCACAACGGCAATTTCTAACGGATGCAACCGGCTTGTTATGGGCGGTCGCATGTTCGGGGTTTCGAAGCCTGTTGTCGTCAGCGGATTTCGCTCCTTCAATCAGGGGGGTCGAATCGGCTTGTCGGCCCGACAGGCAAACCTCTTCGTAAGCGTCCACGACGGCCTTCCACTCGCCTTCGTCCGCGTGCGTTCGCCATTCCCTGCGGTCGGCGACAATCAGCCGCCGGCACATCTCGACGTATTCGCTCGCTCCTGCGTCTAGCGCGCTCTCGAGAACGGCCGTGATGATGTGAACCCGCGGCGGACGTTGGTCGAGTACCCGGGACATCATGTCGCCTTTCCTGCTTGGCCTCTGACGTCAGTGTGGGGCGACGGGCCGAGGGTTCAAGTTCAATCTCGGGTTATTTCTCGATCGAAACGCATGATTTCGCGCACAAGCGCCGCCAGGCCATCGTAGCCTTTGCGGAAGTCCACGGGCTTCTTCGCCAATATGACGCGCAACGCGCCCGTCGGGCCGATCATTCGACCGCACGCAACTCGGCGAGGATCGTTCCATGCCTATCCGGTTAAGGCAGACACCCACTAGATGTAGGGTGGACCCATTCTCCGGAATAAAGTTGGGCATAGGTCGGCGCCTCGACTCCGCCGGCAATGCCGAGCAACGAGCGGAAGGCGTTGAACG
>JAYTRP010000751.1:0-8019 GCA_043746145.1 Hyphomicrobiales bacterium
CGAGTTCGCGGAAGTTTCGGATATCGCGTTCCGCGCCGCGCGCGACCTCTATCTCACTGCGGCGATCTGTGAGGCGGCTAACGACAACGGCGGGGGTCAGGTCGTGATCTCCGGCACCCGCGCGGCAGTCGAGCGCGCGATGGTTCTCGCCAAGGAAAAGGGAGCCAAGCGCGCCATGCTGCTCCCGGTTTCCGCGCCGTTTCATTGCACGCTGATGACGCCTGCCGCCGAGGCTATGGCGGAGGCGCTCGCCAAAATCGAGATCCGCGCGCCCGCGCCGCCGCTCGTCGCCAACGTGAGCGCGGGCGCCATTCATGACGTCGCAGCGATTCGCGAGAGCCTGATCTTGCAGGTGACCGGCGCGGTGCGTTGGCGCGAGAGTGTGGCCTATATGGTCGCGCGGGGCGTGACGCGATTCGTCGAAATCGGCGCCGGCAAGGTGCTCGCGGGGCTCGTCAAGCGAATCGCGGAAGGCGCTGTGATTTCCAGCGTCGGAACCCCCGCCGATGTCGCGGTCTTCACGTCGACGGCAAAGTAGGGAACAGGCGCATGTTCGATCTGACGGGCAAGACCGCGCTGGTGACAGGCGCCTCGGGAGGTCTCGGCGGCGCCATAGCCCGCGCGCTGCACGCGCGCGGCGCCACCGTTGCGCTATCGGGCACGCGCCGCGACGCCTTGGAGACGCTCGCGACGGAGTTCTCCGAGCGCACGCATGTGCTGCCTTGCGATCTCTCGGACGCATCGGCGGTCGAGGCGCTAGTTCCCGCCGCGGAGGCGGCGATGGGGTCGCTCGACATCCTGGTCAACAATGCCGGCGTTACGCGCGACAATCTGTTCATGCGCATGAAAGACGCGGAATGGGAGACGGTGCTGACGGTCAACCTGACCGCCGCCTTCCGACTCTCTCGCGCGTGTCTGCGAGGGATGATGAAGCGCCGTCACGGCCGCATAATCGGGATCACCTCGATCGTTGGCGTAACCGGCAATCCCGGCCAGGGTAATTACGCCGCCGCGAAAGCGGGGATGATCGGCATGTCGAAGGCGCTGGCGCAGGAGGTCGCCAGCCGTGGGATCACGGTCAACTGCGTCGCGCCAGGATTCATCGCGAGCCCGATGACCGATTCGCTCAACGATAAGCAGCGTGAGGCGATTCTCGCGTCGGTTCCGGCCGGAAAACTGGGCGTGGGCGCCGACATCGGCGCCGCGGTCGTCTATCTCGCCAGCGTAGAAGCAGGTTATGTGACTGGCCAGACGCTCCACGTGAACGGTGGAATGGCAATGATTTGAGCCGCTTTGCTGGCTATCTCGGCGTCATGGCGCGGCCATGCGGCGCCTCTCGCCATAACCGCGCTTATATGCTATCCACCCGCGTCGCCGAGTAGGCCGACAAACGCATTTTGGGTAATGCCGCTCGGGGGGACAAGCGAGCGGGCATATCTCGGAAAAGTCGCGCCGACCGCGTTCCTCCAGCGATGGACTGGCTCGCAGGCCGCCGAATGCGTAGAGTTCAATCATGGCCGGGCTAAGGCTCGACCGCACGAGGGAAAAAAATATGAGCGATGTCGCTGAACGCGTTAAAAAGATCGTTGTTGAACATCTTGGCGTCGATGGCGACAAGGTGGTCGAGGGCGCCAATTTCATCGACGATCTCGGCGCCGACTCGCTTGACACGGTCGAGCTGGTCATGGCGTTCGAGGAAGAATTCGGCGTCGAAATTCCCGACGATCAGGCCGAGACGATCACCACCGTCGGCGACGCCGTAAAATTCCTGGAAAAAGCGACCGCTACGGCGAAGTGAAGCTTTTTGCGGATGACTTGCCCGTGACAACGGGCCAATTATTTAGGGAGGGCCGGAGTTTATCCGGCCCCGGTCGTGTAGGCGGCGCGAGACCGGCCAAAGTGACCAGCGACATCGAGGGACGGACATGAAGCGTGTAGTCGTGACGGGCATGGGTCTCGTCTCGCCGCTCGCTTGCGGCGTGGAAGAGACTTGGCGGCGTCTTCTCGCTGGCGAATCCGGCGCAGCCCGAGTCGAGAATTTCAACGTTTCCGATCTTCCTTGTCAGATCGCCGCACAGGTTCCTCGTGGCAGCGGACCTGGGCTCTACAGTCCCGACGATTGGATGGAGCTGAAGGAGCAGCGGCGCGTCGACGAATTCATCGTTTACGCCATGGCTGCCGCGACCCAAGCGCTACGCGATGCGGATTGGGCGCCCAAGACCTATGAGGAGGAGATCGAGACCGGCGTCATGATCGGCTCTGGCATTGGCGGCCTGCAAGGCATCGCCGAGACCGCGATCGTGTTGCACGAGAAGGGTCCCCGGAAGATCTCGCCGTTTTTCATTCCTGGCCGGCTGATCAATCTGGCGGGCGGCTACGTTTCGATCCGGCACAAGCTTAAAGGTCCCAATCACGCGGTCGTTACCGCTTGTTCGACCGGGGCGCACGCGATCGGCGACGCCGCGCGGATGATCGCGCTTGGCGATGCCAATGTGATGGTGGCGGGAGGCGCGGAATCCGCAGTCAACCGGATCGGGCTCGCGGGATTTGCCGCCTGCCGCGCGCTTTCGACGGGATTCAATGACCGCCCTAAAGCGGGATCGCGGCCCTATGATCGCGATCGCGACGGGTTCGTGATGGGGGAAGGCGCCGGCTGCGTGGTGCTCGAAGACTACGAGCACGCGAAAGAGCGCGGCGCCAGGATCTATGCGGAAGTGATCGGCTATGGCCTGTCCGGCGACGCCTACCACATCACCGCGCCGTCACCCGACGGGGACGGCGGCTATCGCGCGATGGCGGCCGCGCTGAAGCGCGCGCAAATCGGGCCGAGCGACATCGATTACATCAACGCGCACGGCACCTCGACGCCGATCGGCGACGAAATCGAGTTGCGCGCGGTCGAGAGATTGCTCGGCGACGCCGCGGCTGGTGTGTCGATGTCGTCCACCAAGTCCGCGATCGGACATCTGCTAGGAGCGGCGGGCGCGGTGGAGGCGATCTTCTCGATCCTCGCGATCCGTGACGGCATCGCTCCGCCGACGCTCAACCTCGACAATCCCTCGGTCGAATCCGCGATCGATCTCGTTCCGCTTGTCGCACGCAAGCGCAAGATCGACACGGTGCTATCGAACTCGTTCGGCTTTGGCGGGACCAATGCGTCGTTGATTTTTCGTCGCGCTGAATGAGCGTGATTTTGCGGCGAACGTGATTTCGCGCCTGCGCCCCTTCGTGTAGAGTGGGTGCAAACCTGGACCCTGTCAGCACGGCGTTGCGATGAACGACACCCCCAAGGCGCCATCCGATCCGAAGCCGCCGGCGAGAGTCAGTCTGTTCTCCCGTCGCTCGCTTAGCGGGTCAAAGCAGGCTTCCCCTCCGCCCAAGAAACGCAAGCCGCGCGGTTCGGGGCTTTCGGTGCTCAGCGCGTTCCTTTCTTTCGTGCTGGTCGGCGCGGTGGTGGGGCTCGCGGGCTTTGGCGCGGCGCTGGTCGCTCAGCATAAGCCGGGTCCGCTCACCGAGGATAAGGTCGTCATCATTACGCGAGAGGACGATGGCGGTCCGATCGGCGAGCAGCTCGAACGCGCCGGTGTGATCGACAATGCAACGCTGTTCTCGGCGATGACTGTCTTGGACGGCAGTCGCAGCGCGTTAAAGCGCGGCGAGTATGCGTTCAAGGCGGGAGTCAGCCTGCACGACGTCGAGCAACTGCTCGACCACCACAAAGTGGTGCAGCACAAGTTGACGATCCCGGAAGGTCTGACCAGCGAGCAAATCGCGCAGCGCCTACGCGACGACGAAGCGCTCGGGGGCGACGTGAAGGACACACCGCGCGAGGGCTCGCTTTACCCCGACACGTATTTCTTCGAGCGCGGCGACTCCCGCCAAGCCTTGCTCACCCGCATGGCCGCGACGCAGACGAAGGCCGTCAACGAAATCTGGAAGAAGCGCGTCAGCGACTTGCCGATCAAGTCGCCGGGCGAGCTGGTCACGCTCGCCTCCGTCGTCGAAAAGGAAACCGGCAAGTCCGACGAACGTCCGCGGGTCGCCGGCGTGTTCATCAACCGGCTACTGAAGCATATGCGGCTGCAGTCCGACCCGACGATTGTTTATGGGCTCGTGTACGGTCGCGGCACCCTCGGGCATCCCATCACCAGGGTCGAACTCGAGCAGCCCACGGCGTACAATACCTATTTCATCGACGGCCTGCCGCCCGGACCGATTTGCAACCCCGGCCGTGCGGCGATGGAGGCCGTCGCCAATCCCGCGCATACCCGGGATATCTACTTCGTCGCCGACGGGACCGGCGGTCATGCCTTTGCCGAGACTCTTGAACAGCACAAAAAGAACGTCGACCATTGGCGCCAGATCGAGAAGGACGCGAAGGATCGCCTTTCGCCCGACGCGACCCCGCCTGCCAATACGCGCGGCGAACTGGACGATCCTCATCTCATGTTCGGCGCTCTGACGGCGCCTGCGCTCGACGCGGCGCCCGCTCCTCCCCGCGCTTTTGGCGCGCTCGCGCTTGCTGAGACTCCGGCCCCGGCGCCCGCCAGCGCCGCGCTTTCGGCCAAGCTCGTCAAGGTCGCTTCGTCGATGCGCAAACGCCAGGATCTTCTTGAAGTGGGCGGCGCGCTCTCGGCGCAGAAGATCGGCGGCAAGTCGATTGAGGATCTCGGCGCTGTCATCACGGGCGTAAACGACGACGCGCTGATGCCGGACGACTTCGCCGCTTCGTCATCGCCCCCGGGATCGGTGTCAAGCTATCCCCTGTCGCCCGCCGCGCTCGCGGACCAGAAGGCGCGGGAACTACGCTACGGGATCGTCGTGCCCTCGGATTCGCGCATGGCGCTCGCAGATTCCGCGCCGCCGCCTGGGACTGTTCTTGCGCCGGGTGTGCCGCGTGCGCACGCGTTCGACGCCTCCGAGGGGACGAAGTTCGATCCGTTGAAGAACAGAACGTGGGATCTCAGCTACGCCCACGAAATCCCGGTCATGAAGTAGCCTAGCCCACGTTCGCCAACGCCAGCGCGATGGCGCAGGCGTTAGAGACGTTGAGGCTCTTGATCGCGCCGGGCAATTCCAGACGGGTGAGGACGTCGCACTTCTCACGCGTGAGCCGACGCAGCCCCTTACCTTCAGCGCCAAGCACCAGCGCCAGTGGCCGCGCCAATGGCTCCGCGCCGAGGACCGCCGAAGCCTCCGAATCCAGGCCGACCCGCCAATAACCGAGATCGCCAATCGCCTCGAGAGCGCGCGCTAAATTGGTGACAGTGCAGATCGGCACATGCTCGAGACCGCCGGACGCCGCCTTGGCCAGCGCGCCGGCGAATTCCGGCGAGTGCCGCTCGGTGGTGACAAGCGCGTCGACCGCAAAAGCCGCCGAGGTTCGCAGGATCGCACCGACATTATGCGGGTCCGTGACCTGATCGAGGACGATCACCAACCCCTTTTCCGGCAGTTCGGAGACGTCGATCGGCTGAAGCGGCTTGGCTTCGAGCAGCACGCCTTGATGCACCGCGTCGCGTGGTAAGCGCGCAGCGATCTCGTCATTGGACGCAAGCTTCACTTCAACGCCGCGCGCGGCGATCTGGGCGGCGAGCCGTTCCGCAGCCGCCTCGGTGGCGTAGAGCCGAATCAACTCGCGCCGGGGCGCGGCTAGAGCCGCGACCACCGCGTGAAAACCATAGATGCGGGCAAAGTCACTACCGCGAGATTCTCGCTTGGGCGGCGTGAGCGTGCGTTGCGCGCCTCTCGCCTGATGGGCATCCCTCGACATAGCGCGCTCTCCAAATAGGCAGCTCGCAGACGAGTATGCCGGTCAAGCCGGCTTTCTATCGTTCCCCGACGAAACGCGCCATGTCTAAGACGCGCGCCATATCTAAGAAGCGCAACATGTCTAATCCAAGAACTATTGCGCGGCGCTTTTGCCGGCCATGAGCAGACGCAGGGTTCCGAGTTCCTCGGGGGTGAGGGCATGCTCGATCATTTCTTCGACCGACTCGGGCGTACGGCATTGAACAAATTGCGGGCTGGCGGCGAGATAGTGGGTAACCACATCAGGGCGCCCGTAGCTTTTTCGGCAGATCGTTGGTGTATTGCCGAGCCGCTTCGCCACTTCCACGATCACCGCGCGGATATTCTTGTTCGCTTCCGCCTTTGTGGTGAAAGGCGGCAAATGGGCGAACCGGTTCGCCGCGCGCCAGGTCGCCGCCCAAGTGCGAAAATCTTTAGCCGTGACTTCGATTCCGCTGATCTCGCGCAAATAGGCGTTCACGTCCGATGACGTCACGCTCCATCGCTCGCCATCCTCGTCCAGATATGAAACAGCCGCTGACCCGGCAACTCCTGACATTCGCGGATGACGCGCGCTATGCGCCGATTGGAATGCGTCAAACGCCATTGCTTGCCGCTCTTGCCGCGAAACTCAAACACAAGTTTATTTTGCTCGACATGGACGTGCTTGTTGCGAAGCGTGGTGACGCCGTAGCTTTTATTCTCGCGCGCGTATTCGTCATTGCCGATACGGATCAGCGTAGATTCGAGCAAGCTGACGACGGTGGCGAGCGCTTTTTAGCGCTTCAGCCCCGTTAAGCGAAGATGATGCGCGACCGCCGCCCGCAGCACAGGCAGCGCCTCGGCGAATTCAAAGATATGTTCGAACTTTGCTAGGTTCGACGCCTCGTTCCATTTGACGTGGCAGCGATACTGTCGCCGCCCTTTTGCATTATATCCGATCGCCTGGATGTGGCCGTCCGCCTGCGGGCAAATCCAAACGTTGGTGTAAGCAGGCGGTACGCCGATCGAGCGTATGCGCGACAAAACCGTTTTGTCGCGGATCGACCGCCAGTCCGTATCATAATAGGCAAATCCTTTGCCCACCCGTCGCCGCGTGAACCCGGGTTCCGACGTGTCGACTTAGGTCAGGCCAGCAATCGTCTCTGCGGCGACAACGACGGCCAAATCGGCGCTCTTTGTCTTGTCCAGCATGGCCCCTATCCTCAGCTGTCTGGGCGTTGGGGCGCCCCTAGCAAAAGAAGTCAAAGCACATGCGCCGGTTCCCACCCTAAGAGAGGAACAATGGCCGTTACGAAAGGTTTTGCTACGACAACAGGAGGATGTTTTATGCCAGAGAATCCTATCGTTGGCATGCTCGGGCCTAGGCCAGCTGAAATCCCCGATGTGCATCCGCCGGAAGGAACTCCCAACGATCCCGTGAACGTGCCGACCCCAGGCAATGATATCGTCGAGCCCGGCCGAGGCGAGCCGCTTGGTATTCCCACCTCTCCCGGAATAGATATCCCCGCGCCACCGATGGTTCCCGAGGTCTTTTAACCAGTCGGCTCAAGAGCAGGCGCCTAATTGCCGCCCTTGGCCAGATCCGGATACTGTCCCTCAGCCGGATAGAGTTCCTGCCGAATAGAGTCCAAAACCGCCTGCGTGTCGGCGGGCGTACTCATGCTGTGAGCGGCGGGATCGTGCCGGTCGTGAACCGATGGCAGATCCCGCCTTAGCTCCTCGAGCAGTTCAATCACTTTGGTAGTCTTGCGCTCAACCAGTAGCGCCAGTTCAAGCGACAACAAGTCACGTTGGCTGTTGAGCTGATCTTCGTGCGACTGAGCCGACAAAACCAGAACGACGGCAAACAGCGACGCTACGGCGATAACGCATTGAAGATCGTAAAACGGCGGTGCGTCCAGCGGCGTGCGACCGGACAAAGCGAGAGCAAAATTCCCACCCATCCATAGAGCGAGAAGACCGGCCAGAATGATAGGCGCGAGCGGACGTCCCAGCGTATCTGCAGCGCGGCCAACCAGACGCTGCGATAACGATGCCCGCTCGATATGCTCGGCCCGAAACCGCAGCACCGAGCGAAGCGTCTCTTCGATATGGCTGTCGTCCTTTGCCGCTTCCTGGCGGCTTGGAAAAGTTGGCATAGACCTGAGTCTCGAAACCAAAGCGCGCTCGTCAACCCGCTACGGCGATATCATGCTCCGACTTGCGGCTGGCGCGCCGATCGAAAAA
>JAYTRP010000752.1:0-8017 GCA_043746145.1 Hyphomicrobiales bacterium
CTGCTGCTGGAGAACACCCGCTTCCATAAAGAGGAAGAAAAGAACGAACCCGGGTTTGTCGCTCAAATTGCAGCGCTCGGCGACATCTACGTTAACGACGCTTTCTCCGCCGCGCACCGGGCGCATGCTTCGACCGAGGGCGTTGCCCACAAGCTCCCGGCCTATGCCGGGCGCGCCATGCAAGCCGAGCTCGAAGCATTGACGCTGGCGCTGGGCTCGCCAGCCCGGCCGGTCGGGGCGATCGTTGGCGGTGCAAAAGTGTCGACCAAGCTCGACCTGCTCGGCAATCTGGTCAAAAAAGTCGACGTCCTGATTATTGGTGGCGGAATGGCCAACACGTTCCTGTTCGCACAGGGGCGGGCAGTTGGAAAATCGCTGTGCGAGAAGGACCTCGCCGACGCCGCCCGATTAATTATCGAAGCAGCCAAGGCGGCGAATTGCCGGATATTGCTTCCGGTCGACGCGGCCGCAGCAAAGGAATTCAAGGCGCATGCCGCGACGCGGTATGTCAACATTGATCAAATCGCCGATGACGAGATGATTCTCGACATCGGGCCAAAGTCAATCATTGCAGTTGAGGGCGTGCTGGCCGAGGTCAAGACATTGGTATGGAATGGCCCGTTCGGCGCGTTCGAACTGCCGCCGTTCGACGCCGGCACCATGCAGATCGCCAAGACCGCGGCTTTTCTCACCAAGGATCGCAAGCTCACCTCGGTCGCGGGCGGCGGCGATACGGTTTCCGCCCTCAACGCCGCCAAAGTCGTAGACGAATTCACTTATGTCTCGACGGCGGGCGGCGCGTTCCTCGAATGGATGGAGGGCAAGGCGCTGCCGGGTGTCGAGGCTTTGCGCGCGAAGTAACAGATAAGACAGGCATTTTTCGCGTTAGTGGCTGCGCTGCGCCTGTTGCGCCAGCAAGATTGCCACCATTGCTGTCCACTCGGCCTCAACGCTTCCCCTCGCCGCTGGCTTGCCCGCCCGACGATACCAGTAGCTCGCGTTGCCTGCATCGCCTTCTTTTCTGTGCAGGTAGGCGTGAACCCAATCGCCTGCGCCGTCTTCCACGGATTGTGCGAGTTCGTGGGCGCTGGCCCAATTGCCCTTGGCGTCAAACCATAGCGCTTGAAGAACGAGGCTAAGCCCATCGGGAGGGGCAGAGGCGGTCAGCGAGGCGCGGAAATCGTCCAGAGTCATGGCGCGGCGAGCTCGAAAGTCGCGTTGATGCTGTCACTTAAACTGATCACGCCGGGTTCAATAGCAAGGGGCGCCGGCGCTGCGGCGGAGGTAGCCATGCTCCTTGCGTAGGACATTGGGATGGCGCGCTCCGCTCCGCTAGCGATGATCGAGCGCAGCGGTCCAAGTTTCATCCCGGCGCCTTTCGCATAGAGTTCTGCATGGTGGCGGGCGTTCTCAACTGCGGCCGTGCGCAACGCATCCTCGCGAGTGTCGCGGTCGGACAGGTCAAAGCTCACGCCCTGATATAGCGCGCCGTTCTGCACCGCATTGGCGGCGAAAGCGCCCGTTCGGCTAATATCTCGCACTCGCACTCGAAGTTCGTTGTTTGCGCGAAAGCCGGTCACTACAGTCTTAATAGGCAAGTGGGTTTTGGGGTCGTTCCCCTCGCTCATTAGCGGAAATAGCGAGAGGCCTGCCGTAGTTATCTCGCGAGCGTCGACTCCCGACCCTTTGAGTCCGTCGATCACGGCGGTTGAGACGCGTGTACTTTCGGCTGCAGCGTCGTTCGCCGTCGGTTTGTCGATGGTGATCGTCAGCAGCAACGTTGCTATGTCCGGCCTCACGTCGGAGTCGGCGTGTCCAACCACGGAGACGGTTGGCGCCCGCTCCTCTGCAACGGCTGATGGCGCGGGACATGCCGCCATTGTCGCCGCAAAGCCCAAGCCCACCATTCTCGAACGCATGCTTTGCCCTTCGACGTGACGCAACGACCGTGGAGAACATCTTTTCACGCTGTGGGTCGCCTGTCGACACGTAGCCCTAACGGATAGTTAACCTTAACACTCCCTAGTAGGTGTTGACGTACCGGCGCGAACTTCGTCGGACCGTAGTTTCGTTGACCCTCAACATAGCCCATGCTATCCCAAACCATCCCAAGTGAGTTCGCCTCCCCTAAGCCGCCGCCAACCCGGCGCGGCAAGGTTGGCTCGCGCCTCGCGGGAGGGCCGCGTGGAAGGGTTTTTGTCTCAATATGTCCGGAGCTTCGACGCCAAGGGCCGCGTTTCCGCACCCGCGTCGTTTCGCACCGTGCTAGCCAAAGAGGGGTTCGAGGGCGTATTCGTGCATCCTTGCCTCGAGGCGCCGGCGCTGGACTGTGGGGGAGCTCGCCTGCTCTCCTCTATTCGCGCAATGCTCGACGCGATGCCAGCCTACTCGCGCGAGCGCGAGGACCTATCGCTGGCGCTCTTGGGCGCGGGCGAGATCATCAAGCTCGATTCAGAAGGCAGGATCTTGTTGAGCGAGCGGGTCCGCGACGAGATTGGCGCAACCAACGAAGTCTCGTTTGTCGGGCTCGGAGACAAGTTTCAAATTTGGGAGCCGACCCGTTTTGCCGCTCGCATCGCCGCAGCGCGGGCGGGGGCGGTTCGGGCGAGGAACGGCGATGCGAACTCGCGAGGGGCGCGAGAATGAGTGCTGTAATTATCGACAGTTCGGCCCAGCACATTCCGGTACTTGTCGCGGAGGTGTTGGAGGCGCTCGCGGTGCGCCCCGGTGGCGTCTATCTCGACGGTACTTTTGGCGCAGGCGGCTACTCGCGAGCGATATTGGAGCGGGGCGGCCGCGTGATTGCGGTCGATCGCGATCCCGACGCAATCGCGCGCGGCGCAGCGATGGTCGAGGCTTACCCAGGGCGCCTGACGCTGTTGCGCGGCCGGTTTGGCGATCTCGACGCGCTGGCGCGGCAGGCGGGCGTAGAGCGGCTCGACGGCGCCACGCTCGACATTGGCGTGTCCTCGATGCAGATCGACGAGGCGGAGCGCGGTTTTTCCCTGCGCTTCGACGCGCCGCTCGACATGCGCATGGAGCGCGAGGGGCCATCCGCCGCCGACATCCTGCGCGAGGCGAGCGAGGCGGAAATCGCTGACATTCTCTACTATTTAGGAGAGGAGCGGTTCGCGCGTCGGATAGCCCGCGCGATCGTCGCCGACCGGGTTGCCGAGCCGTTCGTGTCGACACGCCAACTCGCCGGCCTGGTCGCTCGGCTTGCGCCGGCAAAGCCCGGTGAATTCACTCCGCCCGCGACCCGAACGTTCCAGGCGCTGCGCATCGCGGTCAACGACGAACTCGGCCAATTGCTGCGCGGCCTCGCTGCTGCCGAGCGCGCGCTTGGGGTCGGCGGCCGGCTGGCGATTGTCACATTCCATTCGCTGGAAGATCGCATCGTCAAGCAGTTCTTCGCGCGCCGGTCAGGCAAGGGGCGTGCCGCCTCGCGATTGCTGCCGGGTGAGCCGCCGGTGGCGCCACCGAGTTTCATCATCGCCGGGCGCCAGCCCGTGACGGCGAGCACCGCCGAGATCGTCGCCAACTCGCGAGCGCGGGCGGGTAAACTGCGATTTGGCGAGCGCACCGAAGCGCCCGCTTTTGAGATCGCTTCGGAGATCGAGGCGGCCCGCGCGGCCGGCCTGATCCTGGGAGGGAAGAGCTGATGTGGCGTTTGCTTCACCTCGCCGCGCTTGGCGCGCTGATCGGCTCGGCCGTCTACGTCTACAGCTTGAAATATCAGACGATCTTTGCCGCCGAGCAGATCGTCAAGCTCAAGCATCAGGTCAACCGAGAGACAGACGCGATCAATATGCTGCGCGCGGAGTACGCGCATATCGTCCGTCCCGATCGCGTGCAGAGCTTGGCCGACAGGTTGATCGAGACGCAGCCTTTGGCGCTCAATCAGATCGTCAAGCCCGAGGATATCCCTGAGAAGGCGACCGAAGATTCGATCGGGCGCAAGCTCGAAACTCTGGGTCTGATGAACCTGACCGCCTCGCCCGCCAACGGTGTCGTCGGCGCAACGCCCGCGCAGAGATAGCCATGTCCGACCCTTCCGCGCCCAAAGCTCCCTCGCCGCCCGCGGCCCGAGTTTCCCGCGTCCGCTCGTGGCTAGTCGGCCTCGTTTCGACGCGGATCGACAAGAGCGGCGGCCGCATCCGCCAGCTTATGCTGCTGCTGTTTGTCGCCTATGCTGGCATTGGCGCGAAGTTGGTGAAATTCGGCGCTTCAAACGAGCCGCCGCAAACGCTTAAAGTCGCCGCCGACCAAGCCGCTGCAGGTTCCCGCCCCGATTTGCTTGACCGCAACGGGGTTATCCTCGCCACCGACGTGAGAACCATGTCCGTGTTCGCCGAGCCGCGCCGCATCGTCGACAAGGACGAAGCGGTGGAACTGATTACCGCCGTCCTGTCCGACGTAAACGCGCGCGAGTTGCGGGAGCGACTGACCTCGCGCAAGGGCTTCGTCTGGATCAAACGCCAGGTTACCCCGAAAGAGCAGCAGGAAATCTTCCATCTCGGCCTGCCTGGCATCGGATTCTTCCCCGAAAACAAACGCATCTATCCCAATGGTCCGATCGGCGCGCACGTGCTCGGCTTCGTCGACAAGGATAATATCGGCACCGCCGGGATGGAGAAATATCTCGATCAGCAGGGCCTGACCGATCCCCATGTCCCTGGCTTCGTGGTCGACCCCGACGCGCTGAAACCCGTGCGGCTGTCGCTAGATCTGAAGGCGACGCAGGCGCTGCGGGACGAGCTTCTATCGGGGCTGGACCGATACAAGGCCAAGGCGGCGGCGGGCGCCATTGTCGACGTCAATACCGGCGAGATGATCGCGCTCGAATCGCTGCCGGACTACGATCCGAACGACCCGCCAGACATGACGAAGGACGTCAATAAGCCGAAGATCAATCGCGTCAGTGTCGGCACTTACGAGATGGGGTCGACCTTCAAGGCGCTGACGATCGCGATGGCGCTCGATGAAGGCAGGGTCACTCTAGGCTCGCGCATCGATGCACGCGATAGTCTGCGCTCGGGCCGGTTCACCATCCACGATTTTCACGCCACGCATCGTATTCTGACCGTGCCCGAGGTGTTCACCCATTCCTCCAACGTCGGCACCGCTCGCATGGCGTTGATGGTCGGCGTCGAGGGTCACCAAGCCTTCCTGCGCAAAATGGGCCAACTTGACGCCCTGCATACCGAACTGCCGGAGAGCGCAAAGCCCCAGGTCCCCAAACATTGGGGCGAACTGAGCACGATGACGATCGCCTTCGGCCAGGGCCTCAACGTGGCGCCGCTGCAGGCGCTGATGGGCGTCGCCGCGCTCGTCAACGGCGGGCATATGATCAAGCCGACCTTCTTGATGCGCGACGAGGCTGCGGCGCTCGCCGGCAGTACGCGCGTAGTCAGCGAGCAAACCTCGGAATCGATGCGCTATCTCTTGCGCTCCAACGCGACACACGGCTCGGCGAGCTTCGCAAACATCGAGGGATACTACGTCGGCGGCAAGACCGGCACGGCGCAGAAGATCGTCGGGCGCCGCTATTCCAACGACCAGGTGTTCACCACTTTCATGGCGATCACGCCGGCCGACAAGCCGAAATATTTATACATGGTGATCTACGACCAGCCCGAATCCGCGCCCGGCGACGGCGGTTATCACACCGCCGCCTATAACGCGGGCCGGGTGACCGGCGCGCTGATCCGCCGCGTTCAGCCGCTCGAAGGCGTCGCGCCAACCGCCATTTTCCCCACGCAACCCTTCCCGCTGCTCGCGCGCCTCGGCTATGGCGCGGATGCGGACAAGATCGGCAAGGAGTGAGGGTGGCTATGTCCCTCGCCGATCTCGGCTTCCCATCCCCGCACGGCGCTGTCGCCATCACCGGGCTCGCCTCCGACAGCCGCAAGGTGCGCCCCGGCGACCTGTTCTTTGCGCTGGCTGGGGTCAAGGACGACGGGCTTCAGCATGTCGCGCAGGCGGTCGAGAAGGGCGCCGCGGCGGTTGTGGCCGAACGTGATCCTGGCGCCTGTTTGGTCCCCATCGTGAGGACCCCGGACGCTCGGCTGGCGCTCGCTCGCGCGGCGGCGCGCTTCTTTCCACGCCAACCTCAAACGATCGTCGCCGTCACGGGCACCAGCGGCAAGACCTCAGTTGCGGCGTTCGTTCGCCAGATTTGGTCTCGGCTTGGTCTTGAGTCTGCCTCACTTGGGACGATCGGAATCATATCGCGTCCGCTGACTGTTTACGGATCGCTCACGACGCCCGACCCGATCACTCTCCACGAGACCTTGCAGCAACTGGTCGACGCGGGCGTGAGCCATCTTGCGATGGAAGCCTCCTCGCACGGGCTCGACCAGAAGCGGCTCGACGGCGTGCGGTTGACCGCCGCCGGCTTCACCAACCTGTCACGCGACCACATGGACTACCACGCGACCGAGGATGACTATCTCGCCGCCAAGCTCCGGCTGTTTCGCGATCTGCTCCTCCCCGGCGCGCCCGCGGTGATCGACGCCGACAGCGCGGTCGCCGGGCGCGTGATCGCCGCCGTTGAGCAAGCGGAGCGAAAACCCTTCACGGTCGGAGCGAAGGGCGAGACGATCCGGCTGGCGGGCGCGCAGCGCGAAGGGTTCGCGACTCGCCTCGACATAATCTACGGGGGCCGTGCGCGCGAGATCCTGCTGCCGCTGCCGGGCGACTTCCAGGTGTCGAACGCGCTGGTCGCCGCGGGACTTGCGATCGCTTCGGGCGCGCCTGGTCGGCTCGAGCGGATCGGCGACCGCGACGGCGCGCCGGTGTTCGTCGACTATGCTCATAAGCCCGACGCGCTCGAGAAGACGCTGGCGACGCTGCGCCCGTTCGTCAGCGGCCGGCTGGTCGTGGTGTTTGGTTGCGGCGGCGACCGAGACCCGGGCAAGCGGCCGATCATGGGCGAGATCGCGGCGCGTTGCGCGGATCTGGTGATCGTCACCGACGACAATCCTCGCTCGGAAGTCGCAGCAAAAATCCGCTCAGCAATCCTCGCCGCCGCGCCCGGCGCACGCGAGATCGCCGACCGCGCCGAGGCGATCCACGCAGCCATCGGCGAGCTTCGCCCCGAAGACGCGCTGCTGATCGCCGGCAAGGGTCATGAAACCGGCCAAATCATAGGCGACCGGACGTTGCCGTTTTCTGACGCAGACACTGCGCGGGCGGCGTTAGGGGGTGTGGCATGAGCGCCGAGTTATGGAGCGCGGACGAACTCGCGCGTGTGCTAGGGGCGCCCAGCGCGCCGCTCTCGCGAGCCTGCATGGGTGTTTCGATCGACACGCGCACGCTTGTCGGCGGCGATCTCTTCGTGGCGATCAAGGGCGATACGCTTGATGGGCATGACCATGTCGCGCGCGCTTTTGCAGCCGGCGCGGTGGCGGCGATCGTCGCCCGCGACCGCGCGAGCGAACTTAGCGGCCACGGCCCGGTATTTGCCGTCGATGACACGCTCCGGGCAATGGAAGCGCTAGGGCAGGCCGCGCGCGCGCGCAGCAGCGCTCGCATCCTGGCGGTTACAGGGTCGGTGGGAAAAACCAGCGCCAAGGAAATGGCGCGTACCGCGCTCTCCGCTTTGGGGCCAACCCATGCCTCCGCAGCGTCCTACAATAACCATTGGGGCGTGCCGCTGACGCTCGCGCGGCTGCCCGCAAGCGCAGCCTACGCCGTGTTCGAGATCGGCATGAACCACGCCGGCGAGATCACGCCGCTGGTCGCTTTCGTGCGCCCGCATGTCGCGCTGATCACCACGATCGCGCCGGTGCATATTGAATATCTCGGCTCGATCGAGGCGATCGCCGACGCCAAAGCCGAGATCTTCTCCGGCCTCTCGCCCGGCAGCGTCGCCGTGCTCAACCGCGATGCGCCCCAGTTCGATCGTCTCGCCGCGGCCGCGAGCGCTCGGGATCTGAAAGTCAGGAGCTTTGGCGCAACGCCGGGCGCCGACGCGCGACTGATTAGTTGTTCGCCGGACGGCGAGGGTTCGGCG
>JAYTRP010000753.1:0-8007 GCA_043746145.1 Hyphomicrobiales bacterium
CCGGCGGCACGAACGCGTAAGCGGGAATCATGGCGCCGCCCCAAATGCGCTCGGCCAGGAATTCACGATCGATCGTCATCGAGAGCGCGTTGCGCACCCGAGGATCGTTGAAAGGCGGCTTCGCTGTGTTGACCGCGAGATAGGAGGTGCCGAGCGACGGCGTCAGATGGAACGCGGCGCCGAAGCGCGCGCGCACATAAGGGATCTGGTCGCCGGGCGCATCGGGATAAGAATCGAGTTCGCCCGCTTCGAACCGCCGCAGCGCGGCGGAGCGGTCCTCGAGCGGCACGAAGTCCTCTCTGAGAATAGCGACTTGCGCGGCGTCGCGAAATTCAGGATTGCGCTCGAGCGTGATGCGGTCGTTGGGCACGAACGCAACCAGCTTGTAGGCGCCATTGCTGACGAGATTGCCGGCCTTGGTGAAGGCTTTCCCGAAAGCCTCGATATTGCGCTGGTTGACCGGGACTGCCGTCTGATGTGCGAGCAGGCCGAGGATGTAGGGAGTCGGGCGTTCGAGATCAATTTCGAGCCTGCCGTCCTCGAGCGCCTTTACGCCGAGCGAGTCTGGCTTCATGGCGCCCCTCGCGACCGCCTCGCCGTTCTTCAGCACATAGAACAAGTTGGCGTATTGGGCCGAAGTCGCGGGGTCGAGCAATCGGCGGAAGGAATAAACGAAATCCGCGGCGGTGAGCGGCTCGCCGTTGGACCATTTCGTGTCGCGAAGCGTGAACAGGTAGGTAAGTCCGTCGGCGCTCTCGCTCCACGAGGCGGCGACGCCGGGCACGAGCGCGCCTGCAGCATTGTAGGACAACAAGCCCTCGAACAGATCGTAGACAATGTCGGCTTCCGAAACGGTCGCGGTTCGCTGAGGATCGAGCGTCTCCGGCTCGCCCGCAGCGCCGCGGCGATAGCTGGTCTCGGATGCCGTTGCGCTGACGTCGGTAGCGAGCAAGGCGCCGACAAGCAGGCCATTGCGCCAAAAAACCAATGCCGTCCGTCGCTTCATGGTTGCAGGCTGCGCGATGAGGGCGGCGAGGTCACGACGGCAAGCCGCTGCGCCTTGTCCGATAAAGTTTATCGCAAAAGAGTCCGTCGCGCAGACTCGGTTTTGCTGTGAACCAGCGCCCGAAGTCGCGGTATGGAGCGAAAATGAAAACGCGCGCCACAAGGGGCGCGCGCATCTCGAAATTGGCCTCCCGAAAGCCGTGCGTCAGAACGACGTGCCGCCGGTGAAGTTGAAAAACTGTGTCTGATCGTACTTGCCCTTGATCACAGGGTAGGCAAGGTCAAACCGGATCGGCCCGAGTGGCGAGGCCCATAGAAGACTGACGCCAACGGATGTGCGGATCGTGTTTTCATCATCTACGGTGAGACAGCTGGCTTGTTTGGTTAAGAGGGTGCCAGTCGGAGGGCAATAGCTGGTTTTGTATCCAAGCAAACTCGTAAAGTCCCGTTGTCCCGAAAAACCCATTAGCGTACCCGCGTCAGCAAACAAGGCACCCTTTAAGCCGATTTCACGCGGCAGACCAAAGATTGGAAACTGAACCTCCGCGCTGCCGCCGAAGTAAGTGGTGCCACCCAGCGCGTTGGATGCGATATTGTTTGGGTCGGAGATGTCGCGAGGACCTAAACCACCGGGCGCGAAGCCACGTACGAGCGTCGGACCAAGATTGAAGTTGTTGACCAGCGGGAGTTGGCTGTTGGAGCCGAAGCCCCAGATGTTACCAGCCTGCAAGTGCAGAAAGCCAACCACGTCATCGGTGATCGGATAATAGTAACGTCCATCAATCGTCTCACGAATAAACTGGGAGTCTCCACCGACGCCGGCGATGTCCTGATGGAAATTAAGAAAGGCGCCAGCGGTTGGGTTTCGGCGATTATCCAACGCATCGTAGATGAACGAATAACCCACAAGTGATGTTATGATCTGGCCTTCTCTAGCGGCCTGCTTGATGGCGACTGAGGCTTCGCCGTTCAAGAGACAGTTGTCCGTCGTAGTGGCCGGCACCGGTCCGTCCGGTCCAGGTGTAACTCCTTTTATCGGACTGGAGCAGTCGTTGAAGGGTTGTGACGACGTGTTTGGGATAACGATCTGAGACTCATACAGCGAATAGTTCGGCTGGAACGTCAGTTCTTCCGTGATCGGAATGCCGAGCCGCAGATTCACCCCGGTTGTGTTGGTCTGATACAGCGAGTACGAATTTTGAAGCTGCTGCTTGTGAAACAGGTCAAAGCCGGCCGCAAGATGTTGGTCGAGGAAGTACGGCTCGGTGAAGGTGACGTTCCATCCGTTGCTATACTGTCCTTCTGACGCGCTGAGCTTCACATATTGGCCGCGGCCAAGGAAGTTTGTCTCCGTAAATGCAACCTCGGCAATCGGGCCTTCAGTCGTCGAATAACCGCCGGAAATGCTAACCGATCCCGTCGGCTTGTCCTCTACCGCAATGGTGACGATCACGCGATCGGGCACCGAGCCAGGTCGGGTCGAAATATGCACCGTCTTGAAATAATCGAGGTTGTTGAGCTTGCGCTCGCCACGCTCGATCAGCGCGTGATTGTAGGGGTCGCCTTCGCCGATGTCGAACTCGCGCCGGATTACATAATCGCGTGTGCGAGTATTGCCTGTGATTTCTAGGCGGTCGATGTACACCTTCGGGCCGTCGTCGACAGTGAAGCCAACAGCGATCGTATGTGCGGCATTGTCGCGATCACCATGCGGACGAACATCCGAAAAAGCGTAGCCGACCCGAGCAAGTTCGCGGGTTAGACGCTCAACCGATTTGTCGACCGCGGTCGCGTTGTACACATCGCCGGCGCGCAACTGCACCAGCGAAATAAGTGAGTCGCCGGAAACGCGCGGCAGGCGGGAAGTCACCGTGACGCTGGAGACCCGATATTGCGGGCCTTCCTCGACGGTAATCGTAATGACGTAGCCCTTCTTCTGGGTGTCATAAACCGTCTCAGTATTGACGATCCGGAAGTCAGCATAGCCATAACGCATGTAATACTTCCGGATCGCTTCTTCGTCTGACGCGATCGTATCCGGATGATAGATGTCGCTTTCTTTGAACCAGGACAGGAAGTTCATCTCAGTGGTCTGCATTAGCCCCCTGAGACGGTAAGTCGAAACTGCGGAATTGCCCACGAAGGTGATCGAGCGGACACCGGTCTTGTCGCCCTCGTCAATTTTGAAAACAACGTCGACGCGACCATTCGGCAGAGTCACGAGGCGGTAGTTAACAGCGACGTCGTTCCGCCCAATCTTACGATAGGCGTCCTTGACGCGGTCGGCGTCGGCGTCGGCGACCGTCTTGTTGAAGGCGGTCCGGCCTTTCTCCTGGACTTCGACGGAGAGCTGGTCACTCTTAAGCTTGTTGTTGCCCTCGAAAGCGACGCGGTTGATGACCTGCGCGCCCTCCACCACATTAACGACGACTTGACCGGCGACCACGCGGGCGGAGACTTTCGTGAACATCCCCGTCGCCGTGAGGTCAGACACCGCGCGATCGACGCTAGCCTGGTCAGTTCCCGCAAAATAGCTCTTGATTGTGTCTGCGTCGCCGTGAACCGCGCCTTCGACAACAATGTGGCCGGCGACGGGAGACGTCTGCGCTATCGCATCGATTCGTCCCCCGAGACCGCAAAACGCGATCACCGCGGCGAGAACCAGTCCCCGGCACAACCTTCTCGATAACATCATTTGGCCCGACTTCCCCGTATCGCCACTAGTCCGTTTTCGAGCCTCGTCGTCGTCTTCTGCGACTTATCGCCTTGTCGGCGGCCCCGGCGTTCCGTCCGGCCCAGTGGTGGGCCGGCCCCAACTAAGACTCGATTTCCCCTGAGAAACCGTAGCCTTAATGCGCTTTTACCGGGTTTAAGAGGTCATGCAAACGGTATTTAGACTGTGTATACGCCAATTCGAGCGACCGTGGCCCAGGCGACACAGACATGGTCGATGAAGGATTAACCGCGCCCGAAAAGCCGCATAACATCATGCGTGGTCGTGAAGATCATCAGGCTCGCAACCAGGGCGATTCCGACCCTCATTCCCGCCTGCTGTATCCGCTCGCTGACGGGGCGTCCTCGAATGGCTTCAACCAGATAAAACATAAGATGACCGCCGTCGAGCAGCGGGACAGGCATCAAATTCATCAGGCCGACAGACACCGAAAACAGCGCCGCAAGGTTGACCAGCTCCCAAAGGCTGATCTTGGCGATCTCCCCGGTGATCTGAGTCATGCCGACCATGCCGGACATCTGATCGACCGATTCGCGTCCGGCGAACAGGCCGGAGATATAGGCCAGCGTGGCACGGGAGATAAATCCGACCTGCTCGCCGGCCCATTCGACGCAGACTAGCGGCGAGCAACGCTCAAATCGCACGTCTTTAGGATCACGCGTGGAGCCGAGCCCGAGATGGCCGATGCGGCGCTTGCCGAGCGTTCCCTGGTCGACCATCATCACTTGCGGCGCGGCCTGGAGCGTCTTCGCCTCTCCGTTACGCTCGATTCCAAAGTCGAGGGTAATGCCCGTGTTGAGTACTGCTGCTTGTTGTATATCCTGGAAAGTGTGGACCGGGCTCCCGTCAATCGAAGTGATAAGGTCGCCGGGAAGGAAGCCGGCGTGCTCGGCCGGAGACGCGGGTTCGACGAATCCCACTCGGGCGAGATGCTCGGAGCGCCCGAACCACATGAAAAGACCGGCGAAAATCACAATCGCCAGCAGGAAGTTTGCGGCCGGCCCGGCTGCCACAATGGCGGCGCGTCGCCCGACCGATTGTCCCGCAAGCGTCCTGCCCCGATCTTCCGGAGCCAAATTATTGACCGCCGTGGCGTCCGGTCCGCTCGCCGCATTGGCGTCGCCCAGAAACTTGACATACCCGCCAAGCGGGAAGGCGGCTACGCGCCAACGCGTCCCGTGTTTGTCGACTCGCGCCCAAAGTTCAGGACCGAACCCAAGCGAAAAGGCTTCGATTTTAACCCCGCAAAGTCGGCCGACGGAATAATGGCCGAGTTCATGGAAGAACACGATTGCGCTCATGACGACGACGAACGGCAGGATGTACCATCCAAACCAGTTCAGATAACCCAACAGCGATTGAAGCAACGTCATAACGAGCCTCCGCGTCGCGCAACTTCAACTCAGGCGCGACGCCAAAATGGTTACTATTTCGTTACTATGCCGTACGGGCCAAATTACGCCAAGAGGGAGCTGGCCCTATCTCGTGCGACATGGTGAATCGCGATCGCGTCGGCAATGGTCTCGGGAGTTCCAAGTTCGCCGGCGCCGCGCATGAGGTCCAACGTGCGTTCGACGATCCCCGGCAAGGCGCCGAACATAATCTGTCCATCGAGGAAGGCGGCGACGGCGATTTCGTTGGCGGCGTTGAGAGCGGTCGGGGCCCCCTGCCCTTCCGCCAGCGCCTCCATGGCGATGCGGAGGGCCGGAAACCGCACCAGATCCGCCGCTTCGAAGGTAAGACTGCCAAGCGCCACGAGATCGGGCGCCGGCACGCCACTCCCGATCCGGTCGGGATAAGCCAAGCAGTGCGCGATCGGCGTGCGCATGTCCGGGCACGCCATGCCGGCAATCGTGGAGCCGTCGGCAAACGAGATCAGTCCGTGCACGATCGATTGGGGATGAACGACGACGGCGAGCCGCTCGGGAGCAATCGCGAACAGGTGGTGCGCCTCGATAAGTTCGAGGCCCTTGTTCATCAGGCTTGCGCTGTCGATTGAGATCTTCGGCCCCATCGCCCATTTAGGATGGGCGAGCGCCTCGGCGCGGGTGGCGGCGGCGATACGATCCGCGCTCCATTGCCGGAAAGGCCCGCCTGAGGCCGTGACCGTCATGCGGGTGACTTCGCGGATATCGCGGCCGCCTAGCGCCTGAAAAATCGCATTGTGCTCGGAATCGAGCGGCAACAGCGTGGCGCCATAGCGCGCGGCTGCGCGGGTCACTGGCGTACCGGCGCAGACCAGCGTCTCCTTATTGGCGAGTGCGATCGTGCGCCCCTCCTGGATCGCCGCGAAGGTGGGCGCCAATCCGACCGCGCCCACGATCGCGGAGACGACGAGATCCGCGGGACGACGCGCGGCCTCGATCATCGCCTCCTCGCCGCAAGCAATCTCGATGTTGAAGCCTGCGACTCCCTCGCGTAAAGCTGCAAAGCTCGAGGGATCGGAAATCGCTGCGAATTTCGCGCCAAGTTCAATCGCCATGCGGGCGAGCGCCGCGCCGTCCTTGCCGCCGACCACCGCCTCGACCTCGAATCGGCCAGGCGTGTCAGCAATCACCCGCGCGCAGGAGCGGCCGATTGAGCCGGTTGCGCCGAGCAAGACGAGACGCTTGGGCGGAGCCTTGCGACTTATTTCAGCGGTAGCTGCGGCGCCGGCCATAGAAGGATACGCAACGCTCGACCCATCGTGCATTCTATACACTCACCATTGAAACAAACCTGACGCGATCCACACGCCCGACGAGCGCGCCGCCGCCAACGCCGCCGCAAGCGCAGTGGCCGCGATAAAGCCGTCGAGCCTATCCATCAGGCCGCCGTGCCCAGGAATCAAGTGGCTCGAATCCTTCACACCGGCGCGACGTTTTAGAAAGGATTCAAATAGATCTCCTAATTGCGAGACCGCCGACACCAAAAGTCCGAGCGCCAGCATGGGTCCGAGCCGCGCGCCGGGCGCCAGCAATATGGCGACGATGGCTCCCAGAACGGCGGCGCAAACGGCTCCGACCACAGCGCCCGACCAAGTCTTGCCCGGCGACACAGCGGGCCACAATCGGGGGCCGCCGATCATCCGGCCGCCAAAATAGGCCGTCACATCGGTGCCCCAGACGACGGCGAACAGCCAGAAAATTGCAGCGACGCCAAAGAGCGGGCTGCCACGAAGCAATAAGGCCCCGACTAGCGGCGCGCCCGCATAGAAGATACCCGCGCCAGCGGCGATTTTGCGCGCGCGATCGGCTAACGCGCCGGTCGCCGCCGCGCCCAATACGATCGCCAGCAGCGCCCACCGACCCGACGCGTGCAGCGCAAAGGGCGCCGCCACAACCAGCGCGAGCGAGCCCGCGCCGACCCGCTCCCAAAGTCGATCGCCGCCGATCAGCCGCTGCCATTCCCAGCAAACCAGAATTGAGGCCACGAGCCAGAACGCCAGAAAAGGAAAACCGCCGACAACTGTAGCGCCCAGCGCCGCGGCCATCATGACGACGCCGGCAACGATGCGGGGGATCAACTCCGAGCCGAACGAAGCTCGACCGGCTGACGCGCTTGCCGGCTTCACGAAGCCGACTTGACCGCGTCCTGCGCGGCGGCAAGACTAGGTCCGCCGTAACGGCGCTCTCGGGCGAAATACTGGTCGAGCGCCGACTGGAACGCAGCGTGGTCGAAATCCGGCCAAAGGATCGGCAGAAAAACGAATTCGGAATAGGCGGCCTGCCATAGAAGAAAATTGGAGATGCGCTGCTCGCCTGAGGTGCGGATGATGAGGTCGGGATCTGGAATGTCGGACGTTTCGAGGCACGCTTCAATATGTGCAGACCCGATCTCGGCCGGATCGACCTTGCCCGCAGCCGCAAGCGCCGCAAGCCGCCGCGCAGCGTCGACAATCTCCTGACGCCCTCCGTAGTTAAACGCCACGACCAGCGTCAGACCGCTATTGAAGCGGGTCAACTCTTCCGCTTCGGCGAGCATTGCCGCGATATCGCTGGCGAGCCCAACTCGTCGGCCGATCACCCTGACCCGCACATCATTCGAGTGCAATTCGGCCAAGTCGTTGCGGATAAAGCGCTTCAACAGTCCCATCAACAGCGCCACCTCTTCAGGCGGGCGCGTCCAGTTCTCCGTCGAGAAACTGTAGATGGTCAAGTAGGAGACACCGATTTCGGTGGCGGCGCGCACGGCGCGACGCACGGCTTCCACCCCGCGGCGGTGCCCTTCAAACCGAGGTAAGCCGCGGGCCTGAGCCCAGCGGCCATTACCGTCCATTATAATGGCGA
>JAYTRP010000754.1:0-8006 GCA_043746145.1 Hyphomicrobiales bacterium
GGTTGGACTCGCGCAAGACTGCGCGGTGCTCACGGTTGAATCACTAGCGCGCAACGGTGTTTTATCGCCCCTCCAGCAGGCAATGGTGCAACATGACGCCGTGCAATGCGGGATGTGTTTTCCGGGCATGCTGATGACCCTGACGAGCTTTCTACAAAGCGCGCCAAGGCCCACGCGCGAGGAGGTTAAGGCGGCGCTGGTTGGCAATCTTTGTCGCTGCACCGGGTACGAACGCATCGTCGACGCGGCGCTTTCGGCGGCCTCGACGGCTTGATTGGAGACGAAGCGGCCATGTCGGAATCCTCTGGTGCGGTAATGAACTTTCCGCGCCGCGACGCGCAAGACAAGCTGTGTGGTCGCACGCGCTACACCGTCGATCGGGTGGTGCCGGGGATGCTGCATGCGACGCTGCTACGCGCCGAAACGCCTTCCGCTCGGATCGTCCGCATCGATGTGTCGAACGCCCGCAAGATGCCGGGAGTCCGCGCGATTGCGACCGGAGACGACGCGCCCGCGCGGCACGGAATCGGTATCGCCGACCACCCACTGTTTGCAATGGGAGTGATAAGGTACGTCGGCGAACCGATCGCGGCAGTCGCCGCCGACACCGTCGCGCAAGCCGAGGCCGCCGCTGCGGCGATCGTTGTCGAACTCGCATACCTGTCTGCCGCGATAACGATGGCGGACGCCTTGGCGCCTGATGCGTATTTGGTGCATCCAGATTGGCAGGACTACGAAGTTCTGTTCGCAGGAGGCGCACGCTCCGGCAATGTCGCCTGGGAGGCGACAGTCATTCGTGGCGATGTCGACGCGGCGTTTGCGCGCGACGACGTCGAGATCGTCGAGAGCAACTTTCGGGTTGGGCGGCAGAACCATCTCTCGTTCGAACCGCGAGCGGTCGTCGCCGCCTACGAGGATGGTCGATTCCATATCGAGACATCGACGCAGGTCCCTTGGACGGTCCGGAACATGACGGCGCGTTTGTTGAACGTCCCGCCCTCGCGCGTGCGGGTCACCGTGCCCGCGGTCGGAGGCGGGTTCGGGCTGAAGTTTGACTGCGCGCTGGAGCCCTACGCCGCGCTGCTTGCGCGTGCATCGGGGCGAACGGTTCGTCTCGTCAATTCGCGCCAGGAGGAGATGCTTACGTGTCTTTGCCGTGAGAACGCAGAGATCCGTATTCGCTCGGCCGTCACACGAACCGGCGACATTGTCGGGCGCGAGGCCGTTGTGCTGATGGATTGCGGCGCCTATGGCGGCGAGCAAATATTCCTGACAACGATGACCGCTCATACGTTGGGCGGAAACTATCGACTTGGCGCGGTCAGGCTCACGAGCCGCGCCATCTATACCAACACCGCGCCTAACGGCGCGTTTCGCGCCTGCAACGGCGTCTACAACACCTTTGCGCTCGAACGCCACACCGACGAGATATGCGCGGCGATATCAATCGATCCGCTGGAGTTCCGTCGCCGCAACGTGTTAGGCGACAAGGACATCGGCGCAACCGGACAGGTGTTTGAAGGCGATGTTCTTGGGCCGATGCTCGATCGCATGGCCGAGATGCGCGAGGCGAAGCCGACAAAGCGAGACAAGGCAGAGGGGCGGCTCTACGGGCGCGCAACGACGGTTGGAACGTGGTTTATCTTCGTTGGACCTTCGGCGGCGACCGTGCATCTCAATCCAGATGGAAGCGCCACGCTGGTGACCGCGGGGGTCGAGATCGGGTCCGGCTCAATGATGCAGGCGGTGCCGCAGATCGTCGCCAACACGCTCGGCCTCAGACCCGAGAATGTGATCGTACGCACGGCCGACACGGATGCGGCGGGTTTTGATCTTGGCGTCGGCGGTGGCAGAACAACCGTCTCGCTCGGCGCCGCAAGCCTTGCCGCATCGCTTGAAGTGCGCCGGAAGTTGCTCGACGTCGCCTCTGATATGCTTGAGGTGTCTTCTCGCGATCTTGTGCTCGAAAATGGCCGGGTCGAAATTGCCGGCATAAGAGGTTCGGGAGCGACGATCGTGCAGGTCATGGAGCGTGCGTTACGAACCGTCGGTCCGATCGCTGGAAGCGGATCGTTCACGGGGCCGGGCGTCGCGGCGATGCCGGGATGCGCCAGTGGCCACTTTATTGATGCGATCGATATTCCGGTGTTCGCGGTCCACGAATGCGAAGTCGCCGTGGATCCGGATACGGGCCATGTCGAGGTGCTCAGCTACACCGTTGTTCAGGACGTAGGGCGTGCGCTCAACCCTCGCGCGGTGCTTGGTCAAATTCAGGGAGGCGTCGTGCAAGGCCTGGGTTACGCCTTACATGAGGAGATCACGATTGGCGCGGATGGCCGCATTCGGCAATGTGGGTTGGAGACCTATCGAGCGCCGCTCGCCGGGGATGTCGTGCCCGTCGAAATCAGTCTCTACGAGGGTGCGCCTACGATTGGACCGTTGGGAACGAAGGGCGCTGGCGAAGTCCCAATCCTCAATGTCGCCGCGGCGATCGCCTGCGCCGTTTCAAACGCGACGGGTCGACGCGTTCAGGAAATACCGCTCACCCCTCCACGAGTTCTGGAATTGTTGATGGGCGACAACTCGCCGTTGGACTATCCGCACATCGCGCGGGACTGGCGGGAGAACGTGCTTGCGGCGCAGTCCTGAGCCGGCGACAGGCAAAATTCACCTTTAGACGAGGCTTCAATGAGACTTGGTGGGCGGGTTGCGATCGTGACGGGATCGACACAAGGCATCGGCGCTGCCATTGCGCGACGCTATGCGAGGGAGGGAGCTAAAGTCGCCATCGTTGCATCGAGCAGCATAGCGAAGGCCGAGCTCATCGCCTCCGAGATTCACCGGGACGGTGGCGTGGCGAAGGCGTTTGTCGCCGATTGCTCGAAGGTCGCGGAAACGGTGCGGCTCATTGGCGACGTGATTGCGGCCTTTGGCGGTCTCGATATTCTCGTCAACAACGCTGGGGTCATGCACACCGCATCAATCGAGGAAACAACCGAAGCGATCTGGGACGCGCAACTCGACCTCAATCTCAAAGGCGCCTTTTTTCTCGTTCGTGCCGCCTTGCCTGAGTTCAGGCGCCGCGGAAGAGGCAAGGTGATCAACGTCACCTCAATTTGGGGCATTGGCGCAGGCCCGAATTGTCCGGCGTATTGCGCGTCCAAGGGCGGGCTCGAGAATCTGACGCGAGCATTGGCGGTCGAGATCGGCCGTCACAACATCAATGTCAACTCACTGGCGCCGGGCAATATCGCAACGCCGTTGAACGCGCATCTACGAGGTCCCGAGATGGGCGATTACCGCAAGCAAATGCAAGCTTTAACACCGACAGGGCGCGATTTCCTCGAACCCGAAGAGTTGACCGGCACCGCCGTTTACCTCGCAAGCGCCGACTCAGACGCTGTCCATGGCGTCACAATCCCAGTGGACGCGGGATGGGGAGCTTGGTGACCGCGCGAGTGGCGCTATCCTGAATTGGTCAGTAGAACCGTGGCTCCCCGAGCAGGACTCGAACCTGCGACAATTCGATTAACAGTCGACATTTTGGGGTATCCTGGCGTTTCCCCGAATTTCCTCGGCTGTCATTTGTTGCTCATATTTTTAAAGGGTTAGGTTTCATGTAGGTTCCTAGTGTTTCCTAGCGTTTCCGATTTGGTGACAACAGGTTGACGACACGGGGCTTTGTCGAATGGGGAAAATAGCCAAGCGGACGGTTGATGCTTTGATCGCCTCGGGCGCGACTAGTGCGGACAACATCATCCGCGATAACGAGGTGCGGGGCTTCGGCGCGCGCCTGAACGCGAACGGGAGCGTGAGCTACTTTGTCGAGTTCCGAGCGGGTAGGGGCCGGGCCGTTTCCGTCCGACGCATGGTCCTAGGTCGTGCCGGAAAGCTGATTCCCAATCAGGCCAAGGATATGGCCAAGCGCGGCTTGAGCCAAGGGCTCGCCGGCGCGGACCCCGCTGCGGAGCGGACAGCAAGCCGCAAAAAAAAATGACCGTCGGCGACCAACTGCAGCACGCGCTCGCCACCTATTGACAACCGATACGGAAAGCCAGCACGGCGAAAAACTTCTGAGGAATGATTGAACGTTCGCTGAGGCCCGAATTTGGCGCCACGAAGCTGTCCGCGCTGAGACATGCGTAAGTGCGGGCGTGGCGCTCGCGCCAGACGCTCAGGAAACGTTAGGCAAACCACGATTTGGCTATCCTAAGAAAGGCGCTGTCGATCGCGCTATCCGAAAAGCTAGTCGAGACGAATGTCGCGGAATGTATTGAACCCTTCCCCAAACAGCGCCGCGACAGAGCGGCGACCGATCACGAGTTGCTAGCCGTCATTGAGGCAATAGGTGATGCTCCAATCCGTCCACAAGTGGCGCTTCTTTTCAAGCTGTTGATCTTCACTGGATGTGGAACGGGGGAGTGGCGACAAGCCGAATGGTCGTGGATTGATGAAACTGGCCGGATCCTACGACTTCTCGACTCTGTGACTAAAACAGGTGCGCGGCCGGTTGTTCTTTCAACGATCGTTCAAGTGGTCCTAGCTAACACTCCGCGGGTCGGAAAAGTCATCGTTCCAGACGACACCGGCCGCACTCCGCTCGCTCCGTAGTCCGTAAATGACGCGTGGGAGACGATCAGGCGCACGGCTAAAGTCGACGATCTCAATGTGCATGACCTTCGGCACGCCTACGCGACGCGCGGCGCATTGCTTGGCGCCAGCGCTGTCGTGCTGCGAGACGCTTTAGGCCATCGAACGCTTCAAATGACCAATCGCTATATGGCAAACTTGGCGGACCCTGTGCGCGCGCTAGCCGAGCGCATTGGTACGCAGATACAGGGCATCTCCAATGGAGCTTCTATGCGGCGAGCAGCGGAGCAACAGGCAGCACAATCCCGAAAAAGAACGTCGTCGCACTGAAAAAGCCGAACAGATGAAATCACCGAGGGAAAGCTCGGCATGGATTTCGACTGCATTGGGAGCGGCGCGTCAGTGGGAGCTTCACGACTCACTCGCTACGATCCTGCCAGGAGAGTTCGAACAGCATCAACGGTTTGTCCAGGCGGCCAATAAAGCAATCGACATTTTTAGCAAACTGAGCAAGCCAGGCGTCGGGGAGGTTGCGAAGAGTCGAGACCGCGTTGCTATCTTGGGCAAGGTAGCACGGGCATTTTCCAAGGCGCTTAATGCACCTGGCGATTGATACCAAATCTTTACAAGCCTTACTCGTGAGTCCGGCGGCGCATTCCGATCGACATGATCAGCCAGGGTCTTTCAAAGCGCTTGTTCCAACTGAAGCAGCAATGGTCGACGATGTCACTGTAGCTTTTGAATATCCGGGTCGAGAGCCAGTTGATGGGGTAGACGGGGCCCCGACGGCAAGAAAAGTGCCAAGAAGGATGTTGTCACATACCCATCAGAGGGAAGCCGGCCATGACAAGCGTCTCGGCGCCGGCGTGCTTAGGTATCTCAGCGCTGGCGCCAACATCTCGCTCCGAGACGCCGCTTGGTTTATGGAGATCGTCAGCGACAACACCGCGACCGACATCTGTCTGGCGGCGGCCGGCGGCGTTGCGGCGCTCAACGCCACGATGCGGGAACTCGGCATCGACGGCATTGAGATGAAAGGCACGGCGCTGGATTGGTTCCGGGCGCTCGGCGGAAGGATAGACCCAGGACTGTCGACGATGGCGCCGGGAGAATTTGCGCGGCGCGGCTACCCCGAACTAGGCGCCGCTGACCTGGCGGACGCGCGCGCCCGCTACCATTTCGAAACAGGCAAGCCGTTTTCTCTAGCGACGCCGCGCGCGCATGGCGCGTTGTTGCATCTGATATTCACAAAACAATGCGCGACGCCGCGCTCTTGCGATGTCGTGCTGGAGATCCTCGGCGCCCAGCAATTGCGCGACATGATGCCACGTTACATTTTCGGCGCAAAGTTCGCTCACAAGACCGGCAACTTCGAGCCGTTCATTGCTTCGGACATGGGCATCGCGACGCCCTTGCTTGGACCTCCGGTTGTCATGTGCTTTTTGTCCCAGCGGCATAACGGGTCGCGCGGCGCCCCGGAAAAATGCATCGGCCGTATGGCGGCGCAGGTGGTGCTTGCCGCTGAAGCGCGAGCATAGGCGCGGATATCCCGATTGGTCGCAGGTATCGCAGCGCTGCGCGGAAATTGCGCGTTGTCGCTCAATGTTTCAGCGACCGCCGCGACGATTGCTATTGACCGCATCGTTGATAACCTTAGTCTGAAATCCCTGACAACGACTGGAGTGTGTGATTGCCGGTTTAGGGTTCACATAAAGTTGATCGTAAGTGTCGCAAATTCAACCAATGTGGATTGCGAGTTGAAGGGGTCGAGTTTCTTTTCAACAAGCACAATGGCATAGAATTGAACTTACGGGGATTACGCCCGAACTTCCGGCGTTCCAAGAACACAGGGTTGAGGAAGTGATTGCGATCGCGGATATCGAAGGCGCGGAACGGCTGCTGGGCTTGGCTTACACGGCTGCCGAGCGCCAGCAAATGGTCGGCAACCTGGAGGGCCAGATATCCTCCGCCACCGCGCGGCGTCGCGTCAAGCTGCCAAACTCCGCGCCGATGGCGAGCCGTTTCGATCCCCGGCCGCCATCGTTTCAGATGCCAGCAACCAAGCCTGGCTTGCGGTTGACGCAGATCGCCGCAAAACCAGTTTCCGATGATGGGACAGAGATCGCGTTCGCCTCGGTGGCTCAACTTTCGACTTGGGTGGCCTCTGGCGCGCTGTCTAGCCGGAAGTTGACCGACGTCTATTTGAGACGCATCGCGAGCCTCGGACCCAAGCTCGAATGTTTCGCTTGCGTAACGCCTGAGCTCGCGCGGGCGGAAGCCGACGCCGCGGACGCGTTGTTGCGCGCGGGCGTCCATCTCGGACCGCTGCACGGCATTCCCTACGGGTTGAAGGACATCTTCGACACGAAAGGCATTCCCACCGGCTGGGGCGCCGAGCCCTTTCGCAATCGAGTTCCCGACGCGGATGCCGCGATTGTTCGCAAGCTGCGGGCGGCCGGGGCTGTATTGCTCGGCAAAACCACGGTTGGCGCGCTCGCCTATAATGATATCTGGTATGGCGGCTGGACGCGCAACCCGTGGAACCTCAACGAGGGGTCGAGCGGCTCCAGCGCGGGGTCGGCCTCGGCGACCGCCGCCGGACTGTGCGCCTTCGCGATAGGCACCGAGACGCTGGGATCGATCACCTCGCCGAGCCAGCGTTGCGGGACGACGGGCCTTCGCCCGACTTTCGGCCGTGTGTCGCGCGCCGGCGCCATGGCGTTGTGTTGGTCGCTTGATAAGATCGGGCCGATTTGCCGCTCCGTCGAGGACACGGCGATTGTGCTCGCGGCCTTGAATGGCGCCGATGTCGCCGACCGTTGCACGATCGAGGCGCCTTTTGGTTTCGACGCCGCGGCGCCGTTCCGCAAATTGAAGCTGGGCTATCTCCGCGAGGCGTTCGGCGAGGGCGCCAACGACGTTGACCATGCGGCGCTGGCCGCGGCGCGGAGGCTCGGAATCGAAGTGGTCGAAGTTTCTCTGCCCGACCTGCCCTACGGTGCGCTGATGAACATCGTTTACGCCGAGGCGGCGGCGGCGTTCGAAGAACTGACACTCGACAATGCCGACGACACGCTGAAGTGGCAGGACGACGGCGCTTGGCCCAATACGTTCCGCAAGGCGCGGTTCCTCTCGGCAGTCGATCATGTGCAACTCGATCGCCTACGCTATCAGGTGATGCTCGCGCTCGACGAGATGTTTACGAAGGTTGATGCGCTGATCGGCCCGTTCATGACGGGCCCAATGCTGGTCGCGAGTAATTTCACAGGGCATCCCTGCCTGCACCTGCGCGCCGGCTTCCTCGAAATTGGCACGCGGAGCGCGGCGTCGCTCGGCTCCGGCAAACTGACGACAGGCGAGGCCGACGCGACGGGCCAGACTTTCAAGGTTCCGCAGGGAATATCCGTATGGGGTAA
>JAYTRP010000755.1:0-2542 GCA_043746145.1 Hyphomicrobiales bacterium
AGGTAGATTTTATAAGCTCTATTTGGCGCCCTTGCGACTGTGTTTAAAGGTTCGAGGCCGGGCTTTCACAATCGATAGTCAATTTCCATTTATGGGAGCGGCGATTTCAGGAAATGCGCGATCGCGGCGACCTCAGGTGTGGGCAGATGGCTCAAATTCCGCACAACCTCCGCCATCGCCCCGCCAAGCGTGTCGCCGATCGGGGTGAACCCGGTGGCCAGGGCCGATTCCACGTCGTCTTCGGACCAGTCTGCGAGTCCCTTCGCGGTTATGGCGGGCGCCTTGCCCTTGCCGTCCGGCATGGGCGCGCCGCCGAGACGCTTTGAGGTCTCTGGACCGCCTAGCGGATCGCGCGGCGTGTGACATTCGCCGCAATGGCCAGCGCCCTCGACGAGATAGCGGCCGTAAGCCAAGGCGTCCGAGACTGGCGGAGGCGCCTCGACCGGCTGAACCCGGCGCAAATAGAGCTGCTTCCACAGCCCCACCGCCCGGCGGAAGTTGAAGGGAAAACTCAGCCTGTGCGGCGGCGGCGTGCTGGTAACCGGCGGAAGCGTGCGCAGATAGGCGAACAGATCGCGCACGTCGGCGATCGCCATGTGTCGGTAGGAGCCATAGGGGAACACCGGATATTCGTGCTCGCCCTCGGGCGAAACTCCATCGTAGATCGACGCGGCGAACTGCCGAGCGCTCCAGGCGCCAATCCCCGTCTGAGGATCGGGAGAAATGTTGGGGGGATAGAAGATTCCGAATGGAGTCTTCAGTTCCAATCCGCCGCCGAGCTTGGTCGGATCGTCCTGGCCGGGCGTCATATGGCAGGAATTGCAGCCGCCTGCGAAGAACACCAACTTCCCCGCCGTTGCGTCGCCCGGCCGATCCATCGCCACAGCGACTTCGGGATCGAGCCGGCTCGGCGCGGACAGCAGCCACAAGGCCGCCGCACCGCCAATGCCGAGCACCGCCAGGACGCCGGCCCCAATCAGCAATCGCGAGGCCAAACGAGCCTCACTATTCCTTAGCGCGATAGGTCTCGTGGCAGCCGTTGCAATTTTTCAGTACGCCCGGAATGGTCGCCTTGAAGCTTGCCTGGTCCTTGATGGCGACGATGGCCGCCTTAGAATCCTTGCCGAACTTGCCAAAGCGGGCGTTGAAATCGTCCTTGTGTTCCCAAATGGCGGGAAGAGCGCCGGTTTTGCCCTTGTCGCTGCCCGGCGGGAACAACAGAGGCCCCTTTTCCGACGCGTCGATGTAGGTGTTCAGCGACGCCTCGACCTTCGCAAGATCGAACGTCGCGCCTTTCAGCATGTCGACGACGGTCTTGGTCGCCTTGCCATTAGCCTTCATCAGAGCCTGCCGTGCGGCGATCGGATCATCGTCCGCATAGGACGCGCCGACGCCCAAGACGAGAAAAATCATCGTCAGAGCTAAAATTTTCATGTCGCCCTCCTCAAAATTTCCGGGCGGCCAACCCAATAACCAAAACCGCGCGTCGTCTGGAAACGCCGTCGTTTGCGGCCGCCGCTTCCGTCGAACGGGGAAAAGAGTACATCGCGATCGCCAAGGGGCGCAATGGCCCAAAAGCGACATTTCCCTTGCATACATCCTTTGTCGGATTCTCGATTTTCCAAGACCGCGACTAAGAGTGAAGAGTTCTGGTTCGCTGCCGGGCCAACTCGCTCAATAACCTTCGATTGAGCTTCGCCAACCAAAGTGGCGGCACGCGAAGGCCACCGCTCTGCCCGACCAACGATGGTCCTTGAACAAACAAACGGGGACGAACAACGCAATCCGATTTTGAGGCGAATTCAGATTTATCATTGTCCTTGGGTCACTCGCTTTCGCGCCAGGCTTGCAATTATCAAGTGGAAGTCATCACCTTCCTCCACAGTCCGACGTTTCCGTTGACGCCGGCGCCGATCCTGGCTCCAAAACAGATTCGAGACGTTGGGCTTTGGAGCATCAACGGGTCTCGCCAAGCAGGGTTTCCTTTGCGATCAAGGGAGCCAAACTCGCAAAGTTGAAAATCGCGCAATTTCATATTCACCATTAAACCTAGCTCAAACCCCTCCGGCTATACTGGCTCGTCATCTCGCCCTGCCCCCGGAGCCTCATGTCCCCGCCCCCTGCGCTCGAACTGCGCTCGCTTTGCAAGCGTTTCGGCAAACCCGCGGTCGAAAATCTCGACCTCACCGTGCGCGCCGGTGAGTTCTACGCCCTGCTCGGTCCCAACGGCGCCGGCAAATCGACAACGTTGCGCATGGTGGCGGGGCTGCTGCCCGCAGATTCCGGCGAGATACGGGTGTTTGGGGTCGACGCACGGCGCCAGCCGATCGAGGCCAAGCGGATCATCGCCTGGCTGCCCGACGAGCCGCAACTTTACGACAAGCTCGATCCGCTCGAATATCTCGAATTCGTCGCCGGCCTGTGGAACGTGACGCCAAAGCGCGCGCGCGAAAACGCGGAAGGTTTGCTCAATCTGCTGGGCCTCTGGGACGTTCGCCGCGAGCGCTGCGAGGGCTTCTCCAAGGGTATGCGCCAGAAGACC
>JAYTRP010000756.1:0-8001 GCA_043746145.1 Hyphomicrobiales bacterium
GCCGAACCGCCGGTAGCCACCGCAGAGGCCCCTCAGGGTCGCAAGGCGGTGGTGACGATGACCCATGTGTCGAAGGTGTTTTCCAACGGCACACTTGCCCTATCGGACATGTCCCTGACGGTGGGCCGAGGCGAGTTCATCTCCCTGCTCGGCCCCTCTGGTTGCGGCAAATCGACGGCGCTCAGGATCATTGCGGGGCTTGGCCCGGCATCGTCGGGGACGATCGACTGGCCGTCATCCAAGATCAATTCGCGTGGGCTGCCGGAGGGCGACATCGGCTTCGTCTTCCAGGAGCCGACGCTGATGCCGTGGCAAACGGTGTTCGGCAACGTGTACCTGCCGCTGCGACTCAACGGCGTCGGTAAGAAAGCCGCCACCGAAACCATCATGGCGACGCTCGCCGAAGTCGGTCTCGCCGATTTCGCCAGGGCCTATCCGCGCGAATTGTCCGGCGGCATGAAGATGCGGGTTTCGCTGGCGCGGGCGCTGGTCACCGATCCGGATATTCTGCTGATGGACTAGCCGTTCGCAGCGCTCGACGAGATCACGCGCAGCAAGCTCAACGACGATCTGGTCGCGCTCAAATGCGAGCTCGATGCGACCGTCGTGTTCGTCACCCATTCGGTCTACGAAAGCGTCTACCTCTCCGATCGTATCGTGGTGATGGCGCCGCGTCCGGGCCGCATCGTCGCGGAGATCCAGGTTCCGATCCCCCTGCCGCGTCAGGAGGAATTTCGCCTGACCCCGATCTACGCCGAGAAATGCCGAGAGACTTCGGCCGCGCTGCATCAAGCGATGACGATGGCTGGCGGGAGCCTGTCGAAGTGACGATAGGCGATCGTGACAAAATTCAGCGTTACGTGCTGCCGGCGCTGGCGCTCATCGCCGCGCTGCTCGGGTGGGAAGCGATCGTTCGCTTCAACGATATTCCTCCCGTCATTCTGCCTTCGCCAAGCTTGATCTTAAAAACTTTGATCAAGGATTGGACGCCGCTTTACCATTCGCTGCTGGTGACATTATCGATCACACTGGAGGCGCTGATCGCGGCGACGATAGGCGGCTCGCTGCTCGCTTTGGTGTTTGCGCAGTTCAAGACGATCGAGCGCGCGTTCTTCCCCTTCGCCGTCATCATGCAGGTGACGCCGGTCGTCTCGATCGCGCCGCTGCTGCTGGTTTATCTGAGCTCCGGCGGCGCCGTGCTGGTCTGTTCGTTCCTGGTCGCCTTCTTTCCAATCCTATCAAACACGGCGCTCGGTCTTTCCTCCGTCGATCACAATCTGCTCGACTTGTTTCAGCTTTACCGCGCCTCGCGTGGACGCCAGCTCATTTGGCTGCGCGTCCCCTCAGCGCTGCCTTATTTCCTTGGAGGCCTCAGGATTGGCGGCGGCCTCGCATTGATTGGCGCGATCGTGGCCGAGATCGCGGCGGGCTCGGCGGGGCAGGGCTCCGGCTTGGCGTTCCGCATCATCGAGTCCGGCTATCGTCTCAACATTCCGCGCATGTTCGCCGCGCTCACGCTGATCTCGTTGACCGGCATCGCGATCTTTCTCGTGCTAAGCGCGCTGTCCTACGTCCTGCTGCACCGCTGGCACGATAGCGCGCGGAGCCGCGAGTCGTGAAAGCAGCGTTCACGATCGCGCGAACTAAGCGATGGGCGCTATCGGACGCGCGGCTGTTGTCTCGCGATCTGCCGGTCGCCGACGCGCAGGGCTTCGCCAAGGCCGACATTCTGATCGATGAGGGTCGGATCGTTGCGCTGGTCCCGCACGGCGCTGGCGATTTCGGCGATGCGCCGTTGCTGCCGATGGGCGGGCGCATCGTGCTGCCGCTGTTCGTCGACGCCCATACTCATCTCGACAAAAGCCACTTCTGGCGCCGCGCGCCTAATCCAACGGGCGATTTCGAAGGCGCGGTGCTGACCGTGAAGGCCGATCGGGAGAAGAATTGGACGGCGCAGGATGTCGCCGCGCGCATGGAATTTGGGCTTAGATGCGCATATGCCCACGGCACGCGAGCAATTCGCACTCACATCGACAGCGTTGGCCCGCAAATTCGCATCTCCTGGCCCGTCGTCGCGCAGGCGCGGGAACGTTGGCGAGGGCGCATCGATCTACAGGCTTCGCCATTGTTCGGCATTGAGTTCGCGTTCGACGAGGCGCATTTGGCCGACGTCGAGGCGATGATCGACGCCCATGGCTCAAAGCTGCTTGGCGCTGTAACTTACATGATTCCACGCCTTGCCGAAGCGCTCGACATTCTGTTCGCGCTTGCCGAGCGCAAGGGCTGGGACCTCGACTTCCATGTCGACGAATCCGCCGACCCCGCTGCGCAGTCCCTCGGCGTGATTGCCGAAACCGCAATCAGCCACAAATTTCCAGGCAAAATCCTGGTTGGGCATTGTTGCTCGCTGATGCGCCAGGACGACGACACTCGCGCAGCGGTGATTGAGAAGGTCGCGCGCGCTCGTCTGAACGTCGTGTCGCTGCCGATGTGCAACATGTTCCTGCAGGACCGACACGCCGGGCGCACGCCGCGCTGGCGCGGCGTAACCGCGGTGAAGGAGTTTCGCGCTAGGGGTGTCGAGGTGATGATCGCCAGTGACAACACGCGCGACCCCTTCTACGCCTATGGCGATCTCGACATGCTTGAAGTCTGGCGCGAGGGCGTGCGCATCCTGCATCTCGACTATCCCTTCGCGGGATGGGCGGATGTTGTGAACGAGGCTCCGGCGCGAGCGCTTCGGGTCGATCCGCCGCGAATCGGTGTCGGCGAACCTGCCGACATGATCCTGACGCAGGCGCGCGACTTCACTGAATTGCTATCGCGCCCTCACAGCGATCGCGTCGTGCTGCGCGCGGGCAGAGCCATTGATGACGCAGTTCCGAGCTACAGTGAGCTCGACTCCCTGGAGGGGCTGGCCCCATGAATCTGAGTTACGACATCGCCGGCTTTCGCGCGCGGATCGGCGCCATCAAATGCGAAGACAATCCGATTTTGGTCAAACAAAAGAGCCGCGATTTTTATTGGTATTCGCCCATTCTCAAGCGCGAACTCGATGCGGTCACCGCCGATATCATGGTTTCCCCCGCCAACGAGGACGAAGTGTTCACGATCCTCAAAGCCGCCTATGCGCTGAACATCCCCGTCACCCCGCGCGGCAGCGCGACCGGCAATTACGGGCAGGCGATGCCGTTGATTGGCGGCGTGTTGCTCAACCTGAACGAGATGATTGCAGTCAAGTCGATCGCGCCCGGTAGTGTGGTTTGCGAACCCGGCGCGATCCTGATCGACATCGACAGGCAGTTGGAGGCCAGTGGGCAGGAACTGCGCATGTTTCCTTCCACCCGCGGCTCCGCCTCGATTGGAGGTTTTGTCGCTGGCGGCTCTGGCGGGGTCGGCTCGATCACCTGGGGGGGCTTGCGCGATTTCGGCAATGTGCTGCGGCTGCGCGTGCTGACGATGGAAGCCGAGCCGCGAGCGCTCGAACTCACCGGCTCCGACCTCCACAAGGCGGTGCACGCCTATGGCACCAATGGAATCATCACCGAGGTCGAGATGCCGCTGGCGGCGCGCTATGATTGGGTCGACGTCATCGTCGGATTCGATTCGTTCGAGGCGGCTGTGAACTATGGCGCCGCGCTGGGCGCACAGGACGGCATCCTGAAGAAGCTGATCACCGTCGTCGCCGCACCCGCGCCGAGCGCCTATTTCCTGCGCCACCGTTCAGTGATCCCCGAGGGCAAGAGCGTGGTGATCGCGATGATCGCGCCGCATTCGCTCGACGCCTTTTACGCTTTCAGCAAGCCATTCGCGGCCGAAATCCTGCTCGACGCCAGCCGCGCTTCACCCGAAACGCTCAAAGGCCTGCCGCCCAACTACGAACTGACTTGGAACCATACGACGTTGCGCGGCCTGCGGGTCGATCCCGCGATTACTTACCTTCAAGTGAGATATGGCGATAAGGATTCGATTGCGCGTCTGCTGCGCATTCATGAGAAGTATCGCGACGAACTGATGGGACATATCGAGTTTATCCGCTTCAACGGGCGCGTCGAATTCGCGGGGCTGCCGCTGGTGCGCTTCACCAGCGAGGCGCGGTTGGCTGAAATTATTGCAGACCATGAGGCGATGGGCGCGCAGATTTTCAACCCGCACCGCTACACCCTGGAAGAGGGCGGCATGAAACAGACCGATTCAATCCAACTCGCGTTCAAGCGCGAGACCGATCCGCAGGGGTTGCTCAATCCGGGCAAGATGATCGCGTTCGACGATCCCAACTTCAACTTCGCCGCAGGGCGCAACTATCTATTCCCGGGGTTGGAGTCGCGAGCGGCTGCTGCGCAGATCTGACGATGCGCATTCTTGTCTTGTTCGCGCATCCCGTCGAGACCAGCTTCAATGCGGCAATCCACGCGACGGTGGTGAAAACCCTCCGGGCGCGGGGGCACGAGGTCGACGATTGCGACCTCACCGCCGAGGGCTTCGACCCCGTCATGTCGCGGCAGGACCGGCTCGAATATCACGACGTCGCCGTCAATCGCACACGCGTCGCGCCCTATGTCGATCGCTTGCTGGCGGCCGAGGCGATCGTGTTCTCCTATCCTGTCTGGAACATGGGCTTCCCCGCGATTTTGAAAGGCTTTGTCGATAAAGTGTTCCTGCCGGGGGTGAGTTTCTATCTCAAGCCCAACGGCGATTACGTGCCGTGCCTTCACAACGTAAAGCGTCTCGCGGCGGTTTGCACTTACGGCGGAACTCGCTTCCGCACGATCCTCGCCGGCGATCCCTGCCGACGTGTGGTGAAGCGGGTTTTAATTTCGATCTGCGCACCCGGCGCGCGCTGCGACTATGTCGCGCATTATGACATGAATCACTCGACGCCCGGGCGACGCGTGCGGTTCCTAAACCAGGTGGAGAGCCAGTTCTCGCGCTGGTAGGCGTCGAGCTTCAAGTCGTGGTCGCCTTGAACTTGCCCATCAAATACGGCCCCGAGCGGACCGGTTCGTATTTCGGACTTGCCCCCGCTGCGAGGCACGCCGGCAATGCGGCAATTTCAGCCTCCCAGTTTGGTTGATGGAAAAACGCAAATGACTGGCGTCGTTCGCCGCCGCCGTCTTCGGGGATCACGACGCGGTGCAAGGTCGAAGTCCAGCGGTCGTTGGTCCAGCGCGCCATGAGATCGCCGATGTTGACGACGAAGGCGCCGGGATGCGGCGGCACGGACCGCCATGCTCCATCGGGCGTCACGATTTCAAGCCCGCGCGATTCCGCCTGCGGCTTGAGGATTGTCAGGCTGCCGTAATCGGTGTGCGCCCCCGCGCGAATCTGGCCCGGGCGCAGCGGGGCGGCGAGTGCGGGATAGTTTAGCGCACGCAACGCGCTAATCGGCGCGGTAATGAAGGGCGCAAAGAAATCTTCGGGCAGGGACAGCGCGACCGCGAATACGCGCATGATGCGCGCGGCCAAATCCTCCATCGCGCTGTAATAGGCCTGCCAAGCTTCGCGAAAACCGGGCGGTTCGTTGGGCCAAAGATTGGCGGCGTAGCAGAACGCGAGCGCTTCGGGATCGGTCAATCCAACAGGGGGATGCGCGGGTCCGCTGTTGAAGCTCTCTTTCAGGTCCCAAGGCGCCTCGACCTCGCGCGAGCGCGCCAGCGATTCGGTCTCCATGCCAAGCCAACCATAGGGATAGCCGGCATAGGGCGGCGCCGCGGCGCGCTTGCGTTCGACCGGCAGCGCGAAAAACGCCTCGGCTTGGCGCCACGCGCCCTCGATCACCGCCTCGGGAACGCCGTGACCTGCGATGGCGAGGAAACCGGTCTCGCGGCAGATCGAATCGACTTCGCGGCCGAGACCCTTCTTTTCCTCGGCGGACGCTCGCTCGAAGCCGCCGAGGTCGAAAACAGATATGCCTGCGTTGCTCATGGGGTCGAGCTTATCACCGGCTCGGCGGGTTGGCGACGGCGCTCGCTCAATCATGAGCGTCGATCTCCGCGCCGTCCCCATCTGCGCGAATTTCGAGCCAACGCGCCGCGGCGAGCGCATCCCAGCGCTCGACCAGAACCACGGGGCATTGAAGCGCGTAAAGTTCCGCGGCGACCAGCGCGCCGACGATCACGATCGGGTCGCGCCGCAACAGCAGAATGGCTGCCGGACCGACGCCTCGCCGCAGCGACTCGGCAAGCGAGGCGCTGCCCGAACTCGAACCGCGCCCGCCCGGCATCAACATCACGCGTCCGGCGACGCACTGGCCGACGCAGGGGTGCCAGCGGTCGATAATGACACCGCGCACAGGATCGAACCCGCCCCAGAAACTCAGGGGCTCCGGCAACAGCAGCCGCTGGCCCGAGGCGACGCCCGGAGCGAGCGTGACGCCCGTAATCAAAGCCGCGTCACCCGGCCCGCGCGAGCGGACGCCAAACATTCGCTAAGCGAACCGAAAGCAACCTGAACGCCGTGATTGCTGGGGAGGTAATAGGCGCATTTGCCGGAATTGGTCATGATCGCCCCCGCATTCGCCGGCAGAATTGGGGTCACGTAGGTGCAGGTGTCCACAACCAGTGTGACACCCGCCGCGCGCAGGCGCGTCTCCATATCTTGCGCCTGAAGCCGCTCCAGGGTTTCGCGCCCGGTGTTGATCCAAAGCCCGACCTGCAGCGGCTCGCCTTGCAGCAGGGGCAGCAGAGTCTCAAATTCTCGATATGAGAAGTGCGGCGTACCGAGCGTAATCGCCGCAAGCGGCGCGCCGTCGGGCGCCGTGGACAACGCGCGCACCGCCTCGCGAAGCTCATGCGCGCCGAATCGCACGATGCGCTCCGGCGCAGCGCCGCCCAAAGCAGCCACTAGCGTTGTCGCCTCCGGGGTCAGGCCCACCGCATGGAACATCGCGAGCGCGCCGGAGGAGGCCGCAGTCGCGCCGAGCGCCTTCAAATCGTCTTCGTCGGTCGAATCGGGCAGTCCTGCAATTACCGGGACGCCGACGCCGAGCCGCCCGACCAGATGTCCGACGGCGATGCTGACGAGACGCGCGCCCCATTCCGCCGGCGCTTCGATCTCGATCAATGTCGTGGCGATGCGGTTGGCGTCGAGATGCAGGCCGAAAGCAGGCGCGCGGCCGGTCAATGCGCAGCAGAGATCGATGAAATCGCCATAGCGTTCAGTACGGGCGCCGATCACGGAATTGGCGAACACGATCGCGTTGGATTCGCCCCAGGCGAGTTGCGCGCCAAATCGAGGTCGGTGCGACGTCTGGTAGGGCGCGCAGGTGAAAGTCGGCAAGCCTCCGAGATCGAGATGCGCCCGCATCAGCCGCGCGCCGGCTTCCGCCACCTCGGGGTCGCCGCGAAACAATTCCGGATGGAGCAGATCGACCGACCCTACGTTGAGCGTCGTGGGAACGCGGACCTGCGCCTCGAGCGCGACCAACCGCTCGACAAAGTCGAGGCTCGCCTGGCCCAGATAGAGGCAGCCATCTATGTGCGCCGCTGTGATGTCGATGAGTTCTTGTGCATCGACCGCTTCGGCGAATCGCACCAGCAGCCGCATCGCAAACGCCGCGCCCTCACCATGCCGGCCACCGAGCAAAGCTTCGTCGAAGGCCGTAAGCGCGAGGGCCATCTCGGCTCAGAGGCCGAGAAGGCGTTGCATCTCGCCGGCCCGTGCTTCAAGCGGGCCGGCCTCGATCTGATCCAGAATGCGCCGCCGCAAGAGACGGCCGGGTGCGGCCTGCCATTCCTCGCGCAACGCGATGAACGCTAGATCGATCATCGCCTCACGCTCGCTTATGCGAATGCAGCCCAGGTTGGGTATATCGACGTCGGGAATGAACCGGTCGGCGAAAGGCGCGGCAAACAGAGTGCGCGGACCGAGGCCAGCGCTTGGACCGATGATATGGGCGAGGTTGATGTCGTGCAGCGCGATCACGCCGCCTTCGCGCATTTGCGGGAGCAAGAACAGGAAATCGAGCGTCGGCCAGGGATGCTTGTGATTTCCATCGATGAA